>JAUMDQ010000131.1:0-1912 GCA_032121715.1 Flavobacterium sp. | reverse complement strand
TTTAGTGTGACAAAATAATAATTACAAAATAAAATGAAACAATACCACGATTTAGTAAAACACGTATTAGAAAACGGAACTCAAAAAGGAGACCGTACTGGAACTGGAACCATTAGTGTTTTTGGTTACCAAATGCGTTTCGATTTAAGTGAAGGTTTTCCAATGGTAACCACCAAAAAGCTACATTTAAAATCGATTATTTATGAATTGTTGTGGTTTTTAAAAGGAGATACTAATATTGCCTATTTACAAGAAAATGGCGTGAAAATCTGGGATGCTTGGGCGGATGAAAACGGAAATTTAGGACCCGTTTACGGACACCAATGGAGAAATTGGAACAGTGAAGAAATTGATCAAATTTCAGAATTAATAGAAACACTTAAAACCAACCCCAATAGTCGAAGAATGTTAATTTCGGCATGGAATCCTTCGGTTTTACCAGATACAACCGTTTCGTTTTCTGAAAATGTAGCCAACGGAAAAGCAGCGTTGCCACCTTGCCATGCGTTTTTTCAATTTTATGTTTCTGATGGAAAATTATCTTGTCAATTGTACCAACGAAGCGCCGATATTTTCTTAGGTGTACCTTTTAATATTGCTTCTTATGCTTTATTTACTATGATGGTTGCCCAAGTTTGTGGATTAGAAGCAGGTGAATTTATTCACACTTTTGGAGACGCACATATTTACAACAATCACATTGAACAAGTAAATTTACAATTGAGTCGTGAACCAAGAAAATTACCAATAATGAAATTAAATCCAAATGTGACCAATATTTTTGATTTCACTTTTGATGATTTCACTTTAGAAGGCTACGAACCACACGAACATATTAAAGGAGCAGTTTCTGTTTAAAAATACTTTATGAAGAAGATTATTATTACCGCATTTTTGTTTTTTAACTTGGTTTCTTTTGGGCAATCTTATAAAACAGTTTATTATGATTCATTAGGAAAAAAGTCTGTTGAAGATGTAAAATTTAAAAAAGTTGTTTTTGAAAAAGAAAGCTCTTTTCATAAAATTTCAACATATCAAAAAGGGAAATTAAAATCTATAAAAATTGTAGAAGACACAATCAATTACTCCAAAAACATGGAAGAAACGGAGTATTTTGAAAATGGAAAAGTTTCTAAAACTAGCAAGTTCTTGAATAATAAATTAAGTGGTGATATTGTTGAGTATTATGAAAGTGGCTTAAAAAAATCAATTTATTATACGGAATACGATAAAGCGAATAATCTTATTCATACCATTAAAGAATATTGGGGTAAAGATGGGGCTCAAAAAGTAAAAGATGGAAATGGAATTTATGAATTTGATATTAATATAGGTCTTAAGAATAAAGAAACTATTTTAAGCGGAAATGTTGAAAATGGATTATTTGAAGGAAAATTTAATTCCAATCCAAATGAATATCCTTTTTTTGAAGAATTTTACTCAAAAGGAAAACTATTAAATGGTGTAAGAAAACCATCTAAAACAGAATCAAAATATTATACTGAAATTTCTGTACAAGCTAAACCAAATGATGGGATGAACGAATTTAGGAAACTAATTAGTTCACAAATGAAAACTAAAAAGCAAAAGTCAGCTTTAGAAGGTGCAGTTATTGCTAAATTTATTATTGATAATGATGGTAAAATTATTAATCCTGTTATTGTTAAAAGTTTAAATGAGTATTTTGATAATCAATTAATTGAAATACTTAATAATTCTGAAAATTGGACTCCAGGTGAATATAGAGGTGTAAAAGTTAAGCAATATTTTACTTTGCCCGTAATAATTAAAGTATTAGAATCAAACTAACATGTTAACATTAATCGCCGCAACATCAACTAACAATGCTTTAGGAAAAGACAACCAATTGGTTTGGCATTTACCTTTAGATTTTAAGCGTTTTAAAACCTTA
>JAUMDQ010000130.1:0-4697 GCA_032121715.1 Flavobacterium sp. | reverse complement strand
TCAAAAATATCCATCAATTAATTATACTACTTCTGAAGGATTGCCAAACAATGCGGTCAGATCATTATTTATTGACAGGAATAATGTATTGTGGATTGGTACCGAAAATGGTATTTCTCGTTTTGTAAATGGTCAGTTTTATAATTTAAGTGAACAAGATGGTTTAGGACATAATAGCTGTTGGGATATTTCGCAAGATGCCGACGGAAATATGTGGTTTGCCAGTTATGGCGGTGGAATTAGTAAATTTGATGGTAAAAAATTCACCCTTTTTTCTTCTAAAGATGGATTACCTGTAGATAAAATCAGAAAAGTATTTCCTTTTAAAAACAATATTTATGTAGGTACAGAACAAGGTATCTCAATTTTAAATATAAAAACTAATAAAATAATTACTCCAAAAGTTCCTAAAAAAAAGGAAGATTTTATTTGTTTAGATTTCTTTGTGTATAAAAATGAACTGTATTTTGTAAGCATTTTTGATGGCATTTTTAAAATTGATGAAAGCTCAAATTCCACTAAAGTTATACCAGTTTATTTTGGGAATAATTTTTATAGTGCCTTTTTAGATCATAAAATTTTATACTTGAGTAATGAAGGATTTATTCAAAAAATGAATATTGAACAGGTATCGAATGAAAACTTAAAACCTACACAATTTGGCAACTCAATTATTAATCAATATGCCAAAGTTCAAGATTCTTTAATTTTTGCTGCTGCAGATGGAGTATATAATCCGGATGGAGGTTTGTATAAAGTTGAAAACAACAAAATGATTAATGTTTCCAATCAGTTTGGAATAGATTCTAAGAAGATTTTAAATGTAGTTTATGATAAACTTCGTAACGTTCTTTATGTAGGTTCCAATGATAAAGGAATTTATGAAATACGTTTAGATGCAACTATAAAATATGAAGATTTTCAAAATTTATCCATCGTTGATTTTGAATTTCTTAATCAATCCAAATTTGTATTACATAATCAAGGTGTTTCAATATTAAATTCTTCTGATAAAATATCGAATACTATATCATTAAATGAGTTTAAAAATTTCCAAACGAATTACTTTAAGATTAATAAAACGAAGCTCAATACAAACTATAGAGAATCTCGTGATTTTGAATTAAATTTTAATATTAAAGCCAACGAAATTGTTTTTTATGAATTAGTTAAAAATAGAAATTCTGTTTGGATAGGTAGCAACTTGGGCGTTTTTGAAATGAATTCAAAAGGTAAAATTATAAATTATATTCCCAAGCATAGTTTGAAAATTGGTTTTACTTCAGATAATAAATTCATAGAAACCATTACATATGCTGGCGTTTATGTGTATGATAATGTGTATCAATTAAAAGGAAAACATTATTCAAAATTTGATAATAAAACACCGCAATTCATTGTTAAAATTCTAAACAATAAAGACAAAACGTATTTGATTTCTGTTTTCAATGGTTTGTTTGTGCATCAAAAAGGGAAATTTAAATCGTATTTATTTGAGAACATTTGGAAAGAGAAAAAATTTAAACATATCGCAATCAATAATAAAGGACACTTGGTTTTGGCAGCCGAATTTGGAACTGTTTTTATTGTTGATGATAGTAAGAAATTTAAAATTCTAAAAACAATTTCAAAAAAGGAGATTATTGGAAATAGTATCAATTTTTTGGAATGTTATAAAGAGTATGTTTTAATTGGTACAGAAAAAGGTGTGACTATTTATCACAACGGAAAAATTCAATTTATTGATAAAGAGCAAGGTTTAAAAGATTGTATTTTTAAAACAGCTCAAATTTTTGATAACGAATTATGGTTGGGAACGCAAAAGGGTTTTTATAAACTTAATTTAGATACGCTTTTGAGTAAACAAAAGACTGTCGAAAAAGTAGTTATTCAATCCATATTGATTAATAATGAGCCGTTTATTGATAAAAATAATCGATGGTTTACATTTAACTCAAATGAATTGACAACGGATTATAAACATAATTCATTTTCTATAGATTTTATTCCTATTGGACATCCGTTTCCAAACAAATTAAAATTTAGATACCGATTAAATAGTAAAAATAATTGGAGTCCTTATTCCGATAAGTCAAACATTTTTTTATCCTATTTACCTTATGGTAAGTATCAATTAGAAATTGAAATTTTAGATTTAAATTCTGGTGAAACTAAACAATTTAAAGTTTTAAAATTGGTAATTACACCGCCTTTTTGGCTTACTTGGTGGTTTGCTATATTAGTGTTTTTGGTTCTAGCGACTTTAGTATTTGTAGGTGTAAAAAGAAATAAAAAGAACGCTGAAGAAAAAGCGCTTATTAAACAACGAATTGCAGAAACAAAATTGGAAGCATTAAAAAGTCAAATGAATCCACATTTTACGTTTAATGCTATGAATACCATTCAAGATTTTATAATTAGTAATGATATTGATAATTCGTTAAATTTTGTCAGTGAATTGGCTAAGTTAATGCGATTGACACTAGATAACTCTACAAAGAAAACCATTTCATTACAAGAAGAAATTGCTTTCTTGAAGAACTATATTTATATTGAAAACACGCGTTTTGGAAATAAAATTAATGTCAGTCTAAATGTAGAATCAAAAATTAACACACAAGAAATTGAAGTACCAACTATGTTGTTGCAGCCGTTTGTTGAAAATGTATTTGTACACGCTTTTAATTCCGAACATCCAAATCCTAAATTAGATATTTCTTTCCAGCTCAAAGAAGCTAATGTGTTAGAATGTCATATAAAAGACAACGGAAAAGGAAAAGCTTCTTTCAAAAAAGTAAAACTACATCAATCAAAAGCATTACTATTAGCAGCGGAACGACTCCATTTGATTCAACCACAAATTTTAAATCCAATAACCACAAATTTCACAGAATCCGACGGAACTTTTGTTGTGATTTTACTACAAATTTAATTTATTTCTTTATCATAGCCTAAAAAGTGGTTTTTGTATTCGTTTTTAACCGCTTTATCAAGTTGTTCAAAAGCATAGTTTTTTGCGTATTATTTTAGCTGTTTAAACTAAAAAACTAAAATAATGTCAAATTTTTATTGTGAAAATTGTGGTTCTAAAAGCTCCAGTATTTCCAGTTTAACTGCTTCATCATGTAGTCGTCATCCATTAGGAAGTAATAAAGGAAAACACAAACTTTATGAAGGTAGCGAAAAACCAAAATATTCTTGTAAGTTTTGTGGAACGTCTTCATCATCAATTTCATCATTAACAGCAAGCTCATGTTCTAGACATCCGCAAGGAAGTAATAAAGGGAAACATGCGCCAGCTTTGTAAAATAATATAAATATGGGTTTATTATCAAAAGAAGATAAGTCTGAATTAACGAAACAAGGTTTGGTGTTTTTCGGAAACTTAATAAAAGAAGAAATAGAGAATTCTAAATCAGTAAAAGAAAAATTTATTGAAGCTAAAGAAGACGGAATTACAATTGAAGAATACAACGAATTATATGATGATTACGATTATTTTTCCAACTTAGTAGCTAATTTATTAAATGATGCTGAATTAGAATGTGAGTTTAAAAAAACGGAGGTTTATTTTTTGGAAGTTATAAGAATCATAATGTTTGATTTAGAAAATGATCATAAAGAACAAATTAGAAGTTTTACAAAAGCAATAGATAATTTAGAATTTATTAATTCTTATGAAAATGCAATACAAGAAAGAGAAAAAAGGCTTGATGATGAATATAAAGAAGTTTTAAAAGATTATCACATTAAACTTCAGCAATATAATCAACAACTGAAAGATTATAATTCTAAAAACTTTCTTTCAAAAGCTTTTGCAGATAAACCAATAGAACCGATTAAACCAGTAAGAAGAAAATAATTAATGAAAATTCATTTCGAATTCCCAAGCACAACTTCAATCGTAAGAGTAACAATTCTTACTGTTTCAGCTTTACTATTAATTAAAATTCTTTATTACATTTTTTTTTAAATGCTTTTCAAAAACAAAAATGCACCAATCATAACTTTAATACTGGTCGTGATTGGTGTGCTTTTAATGAATATTATTTACTTACTAATTACTTAAACTATTCAATAACTACTCACCAAGAATCTTAAATAACAAATCCCACCCCAAAAAACTTCGTATATTTGGAGCTATGAAAATATTAATCATTAGTTCAGTTTGGGTGGAGCCTAATTCTTCTGCAGCGGGTAGTAGAATGTTACAGTTAATTCGGTTTTTTCAATCAGAAAAGTATGAAGTGGAATATGCTTCAATTGCTTCAGAGAGCGAATTTTCTTTCAATTTATCCAGTTTAGGAATTACTCAACATTCCGTTCATATTAATGATTCTGGTTTTGATGAATTATTACTTCAAATAACTCCAAATATCGTGTTGTTTGACCGTTTTATGGTGGAAGAACAATTTGGTTGGCGCGTTTCAAATGTGTTGCCAAATGCCATCAAAATATTAGATACGGAAGATTTACATTGTTTGCGTCAAGCTAGACATGAAGCAGTTAAGAAAAATAGTGAGACTTTAAATTACAACTCTGATGTGGCAAAACGTGAAATTGCAGCTATTTTTAGATGTGATTTGTCGCTAATGGTTTCAGATTATGAGATAGAATTATTAGAAACGGTATTTCAAGTTCCGAAATCTATTCTATTTTATTTACCAATTTGGATTGAAAATTTCAGTTCTGAAAAA
>JAUMDQ010000129.1:0-1974 GCA_032121715.1 Flavobacterium sp. | reverse complement strand
AACCAGAAATAGAATGGAAGAGTATTCCAGTAAATTCTGAAAATTCAATACTGGAAATAGATAAAAACTTTTATGTAGCTGGTTTTAATATTACCGAGTAAGTTTCAGAATAAATTATAAAAAAGGGATACAATAAGTATCCCTTTTTTATAATTATTATTTTTTAAAACATTTAGATTAAATTCTTCTTAATGTAATTAAAACTTGTTACTGCGGATTCTATCGGATTTGGTTTGTAGTTTGATTCGTGTTCCAAAAAGAAACGTTTCATTCCGGAAAGTTCAGCTTGAGCAAAAATAGATTTGAAATCAATTGCTCCAGTTCCTATTTCGGCATTCCAATCCGGATTTACTTTATCCATATCTTTTACGTGCCACATGGTGAAACGCCCAGGATATTTTTGGAATAATTGCAAAGGATCATTTCCAGAACGAACTACCCAGTATAAATCCATTTCAAAATCAACTAAGTTTTTATCTGTTTCATTCAATAAAATCTCATACCCATTTGTTGATCCGAATTTTGTAAATTCAAAATCATGATTGTGATACGCTAATTTTAAACCTCCTGCTTTACAAATTTCACCTACTTTATTGATTTGTAGGGCTAATTTTTTATAATCGTCCCCACTTGTTCCGCGCAATTCAGAAACTATGTAAGGTATCGTTACATATTCGCTTCCTAAATGATTTGCTGTTTCTACGTATGATTTTACAAGATCAGTTGAACCATCTTTAATCATCGAATTAAAATCAAAATGATTACTCGTCGCTTTTAAACCATTATCATCCAACATGGATTTAAAATCATGTACAGAAGTTCCAAAGAAACCTTTGTCTGCAGAATAACCAAAAGTTTCAACTTCAGTGAATCCTGCTTTTCCAACTTGAGCTAAAACACCTTTAACATCTTTTGGTAATGTATCACGTAGTGTCCATAATTGAATTCCTATGGCTCTTTTTTTAGAGTCAAAAGCAAATGTAGGAGCAATGGCTAAAGCGCCTAATGCTAAACCTGCATTAATTAAAAATTCTCTTCTTTTTATCATGTTTTTTTTTTTTTTAGATTAATTAGACATCACATATTGTAATAGCTTGCTTCAACGAAGCCAGTTTATCGGGTTTTTTGGGGATAAATTCTTGTCCGACAAAGCCTTTAAAACCAGTTTTTACAATTGCTTTCATTATTGCTTCATAATTTAATTCCTGTGTCGCATCAATTTCATTTCGTCCCGGAACACCAGCCGTATGATAATGTGCAATATATTGATGGTTGTCTCTTATGTTTCTAATCACATCACCTTCATCGATTTGCATGTGATAAATATCATAAAGAAGTTTGAAGTTTTCTGAGTTCAAGCGCTTCGCAAGTTCAACTCCCCATGATGTCCTGTCACATTGGTAATCTTTGTGGTCAATTTTACTGTTTAATAATTCCATGACTAAAATCACATTGTGCTTTTCAGCCAATGGAATTAGTTTTTGTAAGCCCAAAACGCAATTACTCCAACCTTCTTCATCTGTTTTTCCTCTTCTGCTTCCGCTAAAACAAATTAGATTTTTATAACCCGCTTTTGCCACTAGCGGAATCATTTCTGTATAATTTTTTAAAAGCGTTTCATGAAATTTTATATCATTAAAACCATCTACCAAATTAATTTCAGCACCGTTACACATTGTTGAAACTAAGTCATATTTCTTCAATGTTGGCCAAGATGATGGTCCTACTAAATCAATACCGGTTATTCCAAGTTTCTTTGCTTCAATGCAAAGTGTCTCTAAATCAAGATTATCAAAACACCAACGAGAAACAGAGTGATTTATGTTTCCTTTTAATTTACCCAATTGTGTTTCTATCTCTTTTTTTGGCATAGCGAAAGCAGATAATCCCGAAGGAATTCCCATAGCAGCCGTACTAGCTAATATTCCTTTTATGGCAGATCTTCTATTTAGATTCGTACTCATTTTTTATTTT
>JAUMDQ010000128.1:0-3658 GCA_032121715.1 Flavobacterium sp. | reverse complement strand
AACATATAATACCTTCTTTTTAGGCATAATCTTTTGGATTAATTTGAATAGTTACTGTTATCCCTTTATCTGAATTATTAGCGATGGCAATTTTCCAATGATGTAAATCGCAAATCTTTTTCACATACGATAAACCGATTCCAAAACCTTCAATGTTAGAAATGTCTTTTCTTGAAACGCGGTAGAATTTATCGAAAACGAAAGGTAAATCTTTTGCCGGAATTCCGCAACCATTATCTTTAATTTGAATTTGAAGTTTCTGATTGTTTTCGTGAACATCAATTTCAATTTTTGGAGAAACATCTGAATATTTTACGGCATTATCAACTAAATTAAATAAAATGTTATACACGTGAAACTCGTCGGCCTTTATTTTGAAAGGTTTTGCCACATTTATTTTGATGTCAATTTCCTTGTCGTATTTTAAAATGATATTGTCTTTTAGTAAATCTAAAACCGGTTTCAATTCAAAAAAGTTTTTGTCAATAAGCATTTGCTTGCTTTCCGTTTTGGCTACATATAAGATTTTTTCGATGTGTTCATTCAATTTATTCGTCTGATTGACAATAATTTGATTGTATTTCATCAATTTCGGATTTTGTTTGATTTCATTTTGTTGTTTCACATAATTTGATGCAATTAGTATAGAAGCTAAAGGCGTTTTAAATTCATGCGACATATTATTGATGAAATCTTTTTGTAATTCGGTGTATTTTTTTTGTTTTAACATCAATAAAACCGAATACACGTAAATAATTAAAACCAAAAATAAAACGGAAGTAAAAATCCAATATTGATTTAAGTTTTTAAAATAATTTTGTTCAATATCAGGAAATCGTATCGCGAAATAATAGGTGTATTCCGGGTTTTTAGTAAAACAAGTTGGGCATTTAATCGGTTCTTTTTTCCCGTTACTATTGATGTGATTGCTAAATGCCATTTGATCAGAAGTACAATTGTAAATTGCATATTCAAAATCGACATCCAAGTTGTTTTTTTGAAATTCCGATATTAAATAATGTTCTAAAACGGTATTTTCAAATTCGTAATTTACATTTACTGTGAAATAATCATCAGAAACTTTTTCTACTTGATTCGCTACTAACAATCCGGTTTGATTGTCTTTATATAGTTTTTCCAAAACATCTTGAAGCGCAAAAAATATTTTGTCTTCCGTATCTTTTTTGGCTAACTTGTGAGCGTTATTAATTAAAAATAATTGCATAATAATTACTCCTACAATCGCGAGGAAGCCAATTATAATGACAATATTAAATCTAGAGAGTTTCATATACGGTATTCAAATTTTTAACGATATTACTACAAATTTTGAAGCGAAATTAATCATTAACAACTCATTAACACAATAAATATAACTGATTAACAGCATTATTTAAAAAAATAAATACATTTGCTATATCAAAAAATTAAAAACTTAAAAATAAAATAATTATGAGAACAGTAAAATTACTTGCATTTGCATTATTACTAACATCAGTGTCATTTGCACAAACTAAGAAAAAATCTAAAGCTACGACAAAAACTGTAACTACAGCTCCTGTTGCAGCTCCAGCAGCTCCAGCGGTTGTTGCCACTCCAGCTGCACAAACTCCACAAACTCCATCTCAATTAAAATGGGAAAAAGAAACACATGAGTTTGGAACAATTGAACAAGGGAAACCAGTTTCTTATGAATTTACATTCACAAACACTACAAGTAAAGACGTTACATTAACTAATGTAAAAGCATCTTGTGGTTGTACTGCAACAAATTATACTAAAACAGCTATCAAGCCAGGTGAAAAAGGTACAGTTACTGCAACTTACAATGCTGCTGCAGGTGGTGCTTTCCACAAAACAGTAACAGTAATGACAAGTGAAGAAAATTCTGCACCAAAAATCATTACAATTAAAGGAACAGTAAAAGTAAACGAAGTACCTACAACTGTTGCTCCAGTATCAAAATAATATAAAAATTATTTATATATTTAATCCCGATAAGATTTACTTATCGGGATTTTTTTATGGAAAAAGTTGTAATAAATAGTCCGCTTGGATTTGTACTTATTGAAGGTAACGAAGACGGAATTTCTAAAATTTCTGTGACTTCAGAGGAAACGGTTTTGTCTGAAACTATTCCAGCATTATTTCATGAAGTTGTAACGCAATTGAATGAATATTTTGAAGGAAATAGAACTGATTTTCAGTTTGAAATGAATCCGAGTGGTACTGATTTTCAAAAGAAAGTTTGGGAAGAATTATTGAAAATTCCTTTCGGGAAAACCGCTTCTTATCAGGAAGTGACCAATAATTTAGGTGATCCGAAAGCCATACGAGCGGTGGCAAATGCCAATGGTAAAAACCCACTTTGGATTGTTGTTCCGTGTCATAGAGTTATTGGTTCCGATGGTTCCTTAACGGGATATGCTGGTGGTTTGTGGCGTAAAAAATGGTTATTAGATCACGAAAATCCTGTGAAACAACAAAGTTTATTTTAAAATTTCTTATCTTGCTATTAAATTATTCAACTTATGAAATTTCTTAAAAAATTCTTCAAATGGTTTATTATCATCTTCAGTTGCATTATCATTTTGATGTATATTTTTGATGTGGATTATTTGCTTCGCGCTGTAAGAACCATTTATCTAAAAGGGTATACTACGGCTTATTTAGAAGATTATAAAGAATTTCCAAATCGAACCATAAAAAAAGGTATAGCGCAACCATGGGCGATTGCTAAAGACTATAATAGCGTTCCATCAACTGAAACCCTAAATAAAACCCATAAAAAATTACAAACGATTGCCTTTTTGATTATAAAAAAAGATAGCATTTGGCATGAAAGTTATTTTGATGGATTTAATGCCTCTTCTAAAAGTAATTCTTTTTCTGTGGCGAAAAGTGTCGTTTCGGCTGCTTTAGGAAAAGCGATAATTGATGGAAAAATAAAAAGTTTAGATCAAAAAGTAACCGATTTTTTTCCCAATTTAAAAGGAAAATATGCCAAAGAAGTTACCGTTGGCGATTTGTCATCGATGGCTTCTGGTTTAAGTTGGGATGAAAAATATTACAGTCCGTTATCCATTGTGACAAGAGCATATTTTGATGATAATTTAAAAGAAGTTATTTTGGGTTTAGATATCAAAAACAAACCCGGACAAAGTTTCGAATATTTAAGCGGTGCTACACAATTATTAGCCATGTGTATTGAAAAAGCCACAGGGAAATACTTATCAGATTATGTTTCAGATAGTTTTTGGAAACCGATGGGAGCTGAGAATGATGCGCTTTGGCAATTAGATGAAGCCGATACCGGAATTGAAAAAGCCTACTGTTGTATTGCGAGTAATGCTAGAGATTTTGCTCGTTTTGGAAAATTATACAAGCAAAACGGAAAATGGAATGGCCAACAAATTTTAGATAGCGCTTTTATAGCAAAATCATTAAAACCACGATTTGCAGATAGTCCAGAATACGGTTATGGCTGGTGGTTGCACACCATAAAAGGTAAAAAAATATTTTACATGCGTGGCCATTTAGGTCAATTCGTAATTGTAATTCCAGAAGACGATATTATTATAGTTCGATTGGGACATCTAAAAGGAAAACAAACCACAACAGATCCGCACAGTAACGATTTATACACGTATATAGAAGA
>JAUMDQ010000127.1:3354-9567 GCA_032121715.1 Flavobacterium sp. | reverse complement strand
TACGTTTCATTGGCATTTAACAGACGATCAAGGTTGGCGCATTGAAATTAAAAAATATCCAAAATTAACGGAAGTTGGTGCCTGGAGAAATGGCTCCATGATCGGACATTATAACGATCAAAAATTTGACAACAAACGCTACGGTGGATTTTACACACAAGAAGAAATTAAAGAAATTGTCGCATATGCTACAGAACGACATATCACAATTGTTCCAGAAATTGAAATGCCAGGTCATGCCGTTGCTGCATTAGCAGCTTATCCAGAATATTCTTGTACTGGTGGGCCATTTGAAGTAGGAAAAATCTGGGGTGTTTTAGACGATGTTTTTTGTCCGAAAGACGAAACTTTTACCTTTTTAGAAAATATTTTAACCGAGGTTATAGCTTTATTTCCATCAGAATATATTCATATTGGTGGCGACGAATGTCCGAAAACACGTTGGAAAGTTTGTAAGCATTGCCAAAAAAGAATGAAAGAAGAAAACTTAAAAGACGAACACGAATTACAAAGTTATTTCATTCAAAGAATTGAAAAATTTGTAAATAGCAAAGGAAGAAAAATCATAGGTTGGGATGAAATTTTAGAAGGTGGTTTAGCACCAAATGCGGCTGTTATGAGTTGGCGCGGAACGGAAGGTGGAATTGCAGCAGCCAAACAAAAACATTATGTTGTCATGACACCAGGTTCGCATTGCTATTTCGATCATTATCAAGGTGAACCGAAAAACGAACCCATTGCTATTGGCGGTTATACTACAGTTGAAAAAGTGTATTCATTTAATCCAACTCCGAAAGAATTATCAGCCGAAGAAGCCAAATATATTTTAGGTGCTCAAGCCAATCTTTGGACAGAATATATTGAGACACCAAGTCATGTGGAATATATGATTTTTCCAAGAATGTTAGCCTTATCAGAAGTACTTTGGGGAACTTCAAATCCAGAAAATTACATTGGTTTTCAAAACAGATTGGTACAACATTTAGATATTTTAGAGAAAAAAGGAATTAATTATAGCAAATCTATTTTTGAACTAAGAACAAAAGTGCATCGTCCAAAAAGTATAAAAGGCGTTTTGTTCGAATTAATTTCTGCAAAAAACACCAATAATATTAGATATACTAAAGATGGTTCCGACCCAACCTCTAATTCTAACATTTACTTAAAACCCATAGAAATTGTTAATAGTCAAACCATAAAAGCAGCCTATTTTGAGGATGGTGTTCAAAAAAGTGCTACCATACAACAAGAATTTTCAGTAAATAAAGCTACCGGCAAAAAAGTGTTTTTAGTAGAGCAACCTAACGAAAATTACAATAGTGGTGGCGCACTAACTTTAGTAGATGGAATTGTAGCCAATAACAGTAAATTAGGACGTGATTGGTTAGGTTTCTCAGGTAAAGATTTGAATGCAATTATTAATTTAGGAAAATTAGAAACTATCAATAGTGTAAAAATTTCTTTTTTAGAAAGTCAAGGTAGTTGGGTTCATTATCCAAAAAGTATGGAAGTTTTGGTTTCTGTTGATGGACTAAATTTCAAAAAGGTAAAACAAATTTCTTTAGACGAAATAAAAAAAGTAAATGGTAAAGTTGAACTTCATATAGATTCACAAACAACAAGATTTGTAAAAATAATGGCAACTAATTTTGGTAAAATTCCTGAAGGATTACCTGGTGCAGGTTCAAATGCTTGGTTATTTGTAGATGAAATTGGAGTCGAATAAAAAATAGTATTATGGCAAATCGTAGAAATTTTATAAAAACGGCGGCAATTGGTTCAGTAGCCATTGCTCTAAATTCTTTCAAATCAAAAGACGAAGAAGAAATTATAATTACTGGTAAAAAAGTCAACAAACCTATTGTACTTTCCACTTGGAATTTCGGAGTTCAAGCTAATGGCGCAGCTTGGGAAGTGCTAAAAAACAACGGTCGTGCTTTAGATGCTGTGGAAGCGGGTGTGAAAATACCAGAAGGCGATCCAAAAGAACGAAGTGTAGGTTATGGTGGCCGACCAGATCGCGATGGAAAAGTCACACTTGATGCTTGTATCATGGACGAATTTTCTAATATTGGCTCGGTAGCTTGTTTGCAACATATAAAACATCCAATATCTGTTGCAAGAGCAGTGATGGAAAAAACACCACATGTCATGTTAGTTGGCGATGGTGCATTACAATTCGCACTTTCACAAGGATTTCTAAAAGAAAATTTATTGGTGGAAGAATCGGAAAAAGAATGGAAAAAATGGCTGAAAACTAGTCAATATAAACCGATTGCAAACATTGAAAATCACGATACAATTGGAATGATTGCTTTAGATGCTCACGGAAATTTATCTGGCGCTTGCACCACAAGTGGCATGGCTTTTAAAATGCATGGCCGTGTGGGTGATTCTCCAATTATTGGCGCTGGATTGTATGTAGATAATGAAATCGGAGCCGCAACTGCAACAGGGCATGGTGAAGAAGTCATTCGAATTACGGGTTGCCATTTGGTTGTAGAATTAATGCGACAAGGAAAATCGCCACAAAAAGCCTGTGAAGAAGCCGTTTCAAGAATCGTAAAACTGACCAAAAACAGAGGAAAAGAATTGAAAGACATTCAAGTTGGATTCATCGCTTTAAATAAAAAAGGCGAATATGGTTCGTATTGTATTCAAGGCGGATTCAATTATGCCGTACAAGACGAAACTGGAAGTAAATTAATCGATGCCAACTACTTTTTAAAATAATGAATAAATTAGAAATTGCTTGTTTTAATTTAAATTCAGCTATAATAGCTCAAGAAAATGGAGCGAATCGAGTAGAGCTTTGCGCCGAAATGGAAGTTGGTGGCACGACTCCAAATTTTGAAATCACTAAAGAAGTTCGAGATTTAATCACTATTGATTTAAATGTAATGATTCGACCTCGAGGTGGAAATTTTGTGTATTCGGAAGCCGAATTTCAACAAATGAAAAACGAAATATTACAGTTTAAAGAAATTGGCGTAAACGGATTTGTATTCGGAATTTTAACCGAAAACAATTCAGTAAACACATTTCAAAATAAAGAATTAGTAGAACTAGCCAAACCAATTCCTTGTACGTTTCATCGTGCTTTTGATGAAGTTTCAGATGCTTTTCAATCGCTAGAAAATGTTATTGATTGCGGTTTTCAAACGATTTTAACTTCTGGACAAACGCCCAATGTAATAGAAGGTATCAATCGATTGGCGGAATTGATTACAAAAGCAAATAATCGAATTACCATTATGCCTGGTGGCGGATTACGCTCTACTAATATAACTTCTATTCAAGAAAAAACGAATGCTACTTTTTATCATTCTTCAGCCATTACAGATGGAAGTGAAACGACAAATCCAGAAGAAATTCAACAACTAAAAAGCAAATTGAATGCATAAGAAGTTACTGCTTTTACTATCGATTTTATATTGTAGTGTATTGACTGCACAAAATTCGTATCGTAATTTGTCAAGTGAAAATTGGACCTTCAACAAACAAAACGAGGCTCAGAAAAATAAAGCAAGAGTTCCAGGAACAATTCACACCGATTTATTTGAAAATAAACTCATTCCTGATCCATTTTTTGAAACGAATGAAAAGGAATTGCAATGGATTGAAAATGAAAATTGGGAATATGAAACCAAATTTATGCTTACCAAAGCGGAATTAAAAAACCAAAATATCGATTTGCTTTTTGAAGGTTTAGACACGTATGCTACCATTTATTTAAATGGAAAATTACTTTTAGAAACGGATAACATGTTCCGAACTTGGAACAAATCGGTGAAATATAAATTACAAATTGGAGAAAATCACTTGAAAATTAGCTTCAAATCGGCATCTAATTTCGGAAAAGAAGAAGCGAAGAAACTACCTTATATTTTACCAGGTGATGAAAAAGTGTTCACACGAAAAGCACAATATCATTTCGGTTGGGATTGGGGACCACGATTTGTCACTTGCGGAATTTACAAACCCATAAAACTTCATTTTTGGAATGAGGTGAAAATTGAAAATATTCGATATGAACAAATTAGCTTAACGGATGAACTAGCTAAACTCGATTTTATAATTGATGTGAATTGTCAGAAATCTGGAATTTATAATTTGAGAATTAATCATAAATCTATAAACTATAAATTAAAAAAAGGCGAAAATAAAATTGAATTTCCCTACGAGATTATCAATCCGAAACGTTGGTGGTGCAATGGATTAGGAGAAGCAAACTTGTATCCTTTTCAAATTAATCTTTCAAAAAAGAATAAAATAATAGATTCTAAAAAACTGAATATCGGTTTACGAACAATAGAATTAGTTCAAGAAAAAGACGAAATTGGCAAAAGTTTTTATTTCAAATTAAATGGAATTCCTGTTTTTATGAAAGGTGCAAATTATATTCCGCCAGATAGTTTTTTACCGCGAGTTACCGATTCAACTTATAATGCTATAGTGAAAAATGCGGTGGATGCCAACATGAATATGATTCGAGTTTGGGGCGGTGGTGTTTATGCAGATGATGCTTTTTACAACGCTTGTGATAAAAACGGGATTTTAGTTTGGCAAGATTTTATGTTTGCTTGCGCGATGTATCCGAGTGATGAAAAATTTCTTTCAACTGTAAAACAAGAAGTTATTGACAATGTGAATCGTTTGCAAAATCACCCAAGTATAGCACTTTGGTGTGGGAATAATGAAAACGATGAAGGCTGGAAAAATTGGGGTTGGCAAAAGCAATACAACTATTCTGAAGCAGATTCGACTGAAATCTGGAACGGTTATAAAAAATTATTTCATGAAGTTATTCCACAAACATTAGACAGTTTAGTATCGAAAGAAAAGAATATGTATTGGCCTTCTTCTCCGTCAATTGGTTGGGGAAGAAAAGAAAGTTTATTACAAGGCGATTCGCATTATTGGGGCGTTTGGTGGGGAATGGAACCTTTTGAAATTTACAAGAAAAAAGTCGGGCGTTTTATGAGTGAATACGGTTTTCAAGGCATGCCGAGTTTAGAAACTTTCTCGAAATTCGCGAATTCCGAGAACTTAAATTTGAATTCTGAAGCAGTTAAAGCTCATCAAAAACACCATACGGGTTACCAAACCATTCAAACTTATATGGAACGCGATTATAAAGTTCCAACAAAGTTTGAAGACTATATTTATGTTTCGCAATTACTACAAGCAGAAGGCATGAAAACCGCCATTGAAGCGCACAGAAGAGCAAAACCGTACTGTATGGGAACGTTGTTTTGGCAATTGAACGATTGTTGGCCCGTAACTTCTTGGAGTTCGGTGGATTATTTTGGGAATTGGAAAGCGTTTCACTATCAAACGAAGAGAAGCTTTGAAAATATTTTGATTTCTGTTAACGAAGAACAAAATCAATGTAGAATTTATATCGTAAATGATGAATTAACTTCTAAAAAAGGGAAACTCGAATTACAACTTATAGATTTTGATGGAAAAATATTATGGAATTCCACTTCAGAAATTCAAATAGAAGCCAATACTAGCAAAATTTATTTTGAAATTGATAAGAAGGAATTTGAAAAATTTAATTTGAAACAAGCGGTTTTGAACATAAAATTTAATAATGCAAAAACCAATTATTTTTTTGAAAAACCTAAAGATTTAGAATTGAAAAATCCAATAATTTCAATTAAAGTTCTAAACAAAACTACAATTCAAATTTCAACCTATAAACTAGCGAAAAATATTTATTTATCACAAGAAGAAACTTCTTTTAGCGATAATTATTTCGATTTGTTACCTAACGAAAAACGAATCATCAAAATATCAAAACCAGTAAAAGATATTAAAGTAATTTCGTTATTTGATATGATGAAATAAAACGACTTACTCTGTTACTCTGTCAATCTGAATTTATTTCAGCTTCTAATTATAGATTTTAAGATTCTGAAACAAGTTCAGAATGACAATTTCGTAATAAAAAAAGCCTTGATTTCTCAAGGCTTTTATATTCTAAAACAATCCGTTTATTTCTGCATCAATTTTTTGGATGATCGCTCCTAAATCTTCTGGGTTGTTCACGTAATCTATATTATCTACATCAATAATTACTAATTTATCTGAGGATGGTAAGATCCTAACTATTGCCATGCAGGGTAGGTTTGATTTTAGTTCATTACAAGAATTTAAAGATGAGTATGAAAAAATCACACCCAAAACTGATCAATTTATTATAGA
>JAUMDQ010000127.1:0-3344 GCA_032121715.1 Flavobacterium sp. | reverse complement strand
TTCTTATATTTCGTTTAATCGACTTAAATATTCAATAGAAATCGTATTTTCATAATCGCGGCCACGTGTGTGAATTTGTTTGACTAAATTCGGAATCGAACTTCGTAAATAAATTAATAAATCTGGTGGTCCAACCAAATCTTCCATCAAATCAAAAAGCAATTTATAATTGGTATAATCTCTATTGGTCATTAAACCCATAGCATGCAAATTGGGTGCGAAAATAAAAGCATCTTCGTAAATGGTTCTATCTTGAATGGTTTTTTTACCTGTTTTTCTGATCTCTAAAATTTATTTTAAACGACTATTAAAGAAATAAATTTGCAAGTTAAAACTCCATCGCTCCATAGAATGATAAAAATCGTCTAAATACGGATTATCATCTACGTCTTCAAAATGCGCTTCCCATTTAAAATGTTTGGCCAACATTTTGGTTAAAGTCGTTTTTCCAGCTCCAATATTTCCAGCAATAGCTATATGCATATTTTATTTTTTAATTTTATAGGTACTTATTTGATAGTCGGTAAAAATAGACAAAATTCCATCCTTATAGAAGAAATTTTTAATCATTTTTTCATCGATTGCAATATTCATTGATATCTGATTTTCAACCGAATAATAAAATATTTTATCTTCAAAAAGATAGAACAAATCGCTTTTGTCAGAAAAAATCACTTTTTCAAAAGGCTTCACTTTTCCTAAAATAGCTATTTTTCCAAATTTATTAATAGAAAACAAGTCATTTTCAATATCAATCCAATATAAGTAATTATAATCAGAATGCGCATATTTAATCGTTTTATTTATCGGATTTGAAAGGAATTTAATTCTGTTTGAGTTTAAATTATACAAACCTAATTGCTGACTCAAACTGTCATAAAACCATAATTCATTTTGCGAAGCAGGTTTTAAAAATTCGCAATTTATTTCTGAAAAAATAGTAGCATTAATTTCATTAAACTGAGCATCTAATAAAACAAAAGCATTATTTTGTTTATAGAAAACAAGCGTTTGCAACATATTAAACGTTTCTACACCCGTAATTTTTCCGAATTTATTGTTCGTATAATTTAAAGTATCTTTCTCATTAATCTTGTACAAATTGTTGCTTATAGAAAAATAATTGTTTCCAGAAATATCATTTCCCCAGAAAATATCATATTTAGCGGACTTCACTCCTACTTTCTCAAAATCAATGTTTTGAGCTGTAGAGTAAAAAGCGGCGAAAAAAAACAGCAGTAGAATTTTCATACAAATAATATTAACACAAAAATAACAAATTAACATGTAACTATTTCGGGTTTTTGTTGTCTAAATAGATATCAAAACAAAAAATACGTAAATAATGAAAAAAATATTTTTAGCTATTGTTGGTTTATCGACTTTTATAGCAACTGCACAAAAAGATTTCCAAGGAATGGCTGTTTACGAATCTAAAACTTCTACAGCAGATTTTGCTAAAAATTTCGAAGGAAACAAAGAAATTACTCCAGAAATGAAAACGCAAATTATGGAAAGAATGAAAAAAATGTTTGAAAAAACGTATATTCTGAATTTCGATAAATCCGCTTCAATTTATAAAGAAGAAGAAAAATTAGATGCTCCAGGTCAAGGTGGTGGTGGAAGAATGATGGCCAGCTTTATGGGCGGAGGCGGAACATATTTCAAAAACGTAAAAGAAAAACAATACACCGTTGATAAAGAAGTTTTTGGAAAAGAGTTTTTAATTAAAGATTCACTACCGAATTTAAAATGGGTTTTAACAGACGAAACTAAAAAAATTGGAGATTATACTTGTTTTAAAGCAACTGCAGTAAAAGAAGCAAGTAAATCTGACTTCAGAAACTACAGAAAAAAAGAAGAAAAGAAAAAGGAAGCTGTAAAAACAGAAGAAGTTAAAAAAAATGAAGTTGCCACTACTGAGAAGAAAGACGAAAAGAAAACTAACTTCTTTGACGAAATAGACTTACCAAAAGAAATCACAGTTACAGCATGGTATTGCCCAGAAATCCCTGTAAATCAAGGACCTGATGAATATTGGGGTTTACCAGGTTTAATCATGGAAGTGAATGATGGAAAAACGGTTATTATGTGTTCTAAATTGGTCATGAATGTGAAAGATAAAATTGAGATTAAAGCGCCAACTGGTGGCGATAAAGTGACTCAAAAAGAATTTGACGACATTATGATTAAGAAAATGAAAGAAATGAGTGAAATGGGAGGTGGTCCTGGAATGCGAGGCGGAATGAGAATGGGAAGATAATTTTCAAAAAATAAAAGACAAAAAATAAGTCGCCTTTTTGGCGACTTAAATTTATACTACAATTTCAACATCAATGAAAAAAATAATTTTACTATTAGCCATTTTAACTTCAGGCTCAATTTACGCACAATCTGTAAAAGTTACAGGGATTTTAAAAGACTCTGACAATTTAGTAATAGAAACAGCCAATGTTATGGCGGTAAACCAAGCTACAAAAGCTATGGATGCTTATAACATTACCAGCGAAAAAGGGGAATTTTCTTTAAATTTAAAAGCCAATACCGAGTACATTATTAAAGCAGGTTATATTGGTTATGCGCCTTTCGAAAGAAGAATTACAACTACAAAAGAAAACATGACTTTTGATATTGTTTTAACAGGTTCAAATACTATTGAAACTGTTGAAATTGTAAAAGAAATGCCCGTTAGAATTAGTGGCGATACGATTATTTATAATTCGGATTCCTTCACAAATGGAACAGAGAAGAAACTAGAAGATGTTCTAAAAAAATTACCTGGCGTTTCTGTAAATAAAGATGGAGAAATTGAAGTCGAAGGTAAAAAAGTGCAAAAAGTAATGGTGGAAGGAAAAGATTTTTTTGATGGTGATACGAAAATCGCAACTAAAAATATTCCTGCTGATGCTTTAGATAAAATCCAGGTATTAAGAAATTATAATGAAGTTTCTAATTTAAAAGGATTAGAAAACAACGAAGACAATGTGGCGATTAACATCAAACTGAAAGACGGTAAAAAGAATTTCTGGTTTGGTGATATGTTAGCTGGTGCCGGAGTTACCGATACCGAAAATAGAAGCATTTTAAATCCAAAACTATTTTATTACAGTCCAAAGTACAGTCTAAATTTAATTGGAAACTTAAACAACATTGGAGAATTACCTTTAACCATGCAAGATTATTTCAAGTTTACAGGTGGTTTTAAAAACATGATGAAAAAAGGCGGTTCTAATTTCGGAGTTTCTTCTAACGATTTGGGAATTATGGGAATGAGAAACAATCGTGCTAAAAACATTGATGCTAAATTTGGTGCCGCAAACTTCTCATACAATCCTTCAAAAGCT
>JAUMDQ010000126.1:0-7648 GCA_032121715.1 Flavobacterium sp. | reverse complement strand
CTTCTATCGTGAATATTTCATGATATTTTTTACTAATTTCAAAAATCAGGTCTTTTTTTGTAAACCCATTTTTTGAATTTGTCAAAACAAAGCTTGTAGGTTTATTTAAAGGATAGTCAATAATTATAGTAATTTCTGAATATGGAATAACTATTTCATCTGAATGTATTAGTTTATCAATATCATTTTCGGGATTTTCTATACTAATCCATGGAATAATTCCATCTTCAAAATCCTTTAATTCTTCTTCAGTTGCTTGAACTTCAAATTCGATTGTTGCTATTAAAGTACCGAGATTATTTTGTTTTTTATTTACTGCTTTTGCTTCTTTTTTAGTTAAAACATCATTATAATTTTCTTTCGATTTGAATAATGGCAGATGTTTACAACCTATTAAAGATATAAAAGTTAGAAAAATAATTAAAATAGTTTTCATTTAGTTTCGGTTTCTTAATTGATTATGATGTTTTTAATTTGTTTTAAGGCAGGGATTATTCTTTAACTTCTGTCCATTTTTCAGTGTGCATATCTTTGAATCTCACCAATAAAAATGCTTTAAAATCTTTCGTTTTATACTCTAAATCATATATTAAAATATCGTCATTTGGTATGTCTGGATGAGAATTAAATGATTTTGTGGTTGCATGTATTAAGTAAAAATTATCTGCTAATTTCTCTTTGACAAATGCAAAACTCCACAAATCTGAAGAATAGGAAAATTTGGATACTTCAGGCACATAACTGTTTAGTTTTTTTAAGAAATTTTCATCTTTTGGTATAGTTTGTATTTCTTTTAATTTGTCTTTTTCCACAAGAAATGTTTTGTGCAAGGAGTATTGCCCGTATAATGTGTACCAAGAAAGTATTTCTCCAGGAATATCTTCATTAAGTTGTGGTTTTTCTCTTAGATTTTCCATTGTTTTTTGAAAATCTAAAAGCACTTTTTCGGCATAATTTTTATGTTTAAATCTGGCTTGTAATTGTTGTACGGTATAAGTTTTGTTAGTTTCTTGCGCAAATAAATTGCCACACAAACTGATACAAAACAAAAAGACAAATATGATTTTTTTCATGATGGTTTGAGTTTCTTGTTTTTATTTTATTTTGTAATTTTGACGTATTCATGTTTGTAATCAATTGTTGTTTCTGCGTTATTATCTTCTAAAAAATGAGGCATATATAATTTTCCGTTTTTTAAATGATATTTTACTTTCTTCGTTTCAATTAACTTATTTTGATTGAAGATTTCTGTCTCAAGATAAGAGATGTTTTCTTCCACGAATGTTTTATATTTTATGGTAATATTTTTCAGAACTTTATTTTCGGGGTGCTTTAAATCAATCAGCTCAAGGTTTCCGTTTACTTGAAATTGAATAGCAACTTCAGTCTCGTTTGATTTTACCCAAGTACCAATTATATCTTGAGAAAAACTCAAAAAGGGCAGAAGTAGAGCTAATATTAAAACTTTTCTCATGTTGTTTTCGATTTTTATTCTGTTGGAAATTTAGACATATCCATATAGAAAATTTCCCACGTATGACCGTCAAAATCTTCGATTGTTCGTTGTTGCATAAAACCGTAATCTTTCATTTCGCTAGGTTCTATTCCGCCAGCATTAAGTCCGTTTTCCATCATGTTATTGACTTCATCAAGACTGTCTAATGGTAATGAAAATAAGCCTGCGACAGTTGATTTGGTGTCGGCAATGGGTTTAGTAGCGAATGATGAAAATTTTTCGTGAGACAAAAGCATGACAAATATACTTTCGCTCCAAGCCATACATTTTCCGGTTTCATCTGAAAATTGTGGATTGTTTGTAAAACCTAATGCTGTATAAAAATCCATAGACTTTTGCAGATTAGTTACTGCTAAATTGATAAAAATTTGTTTCGCCATTTTTTTAAATATTTAGTTGTAAATTTTTTCTTTTTAATGTTTTTAAGTATTGTGGCATGGATTGCAAATCCGCGCTATCGTGTTTTATAATTCTTCGTTTAAATATTTTTGGATTTCGTTTTCGTTTTTTAAATCTATAACTGCAGATAAATCCCAATCATTTAATATTAAATCCATTTCATTACCAATTATTAATAAAACACTTTTCAATTTAGATTTAGTTTCAATGTCTTTATGAAACCTAAAACCATTAATCCAAAAATCATGTACCACATTATCCTTTAAAGTAATTATTATGTCAGCACTTTTGTAAGAATATGCAAAAGTATTTTTACACTTTTGTTTTGTTGAAGCATAACCTTCATAAACTTCAATATTTTTTTTAAGATTTAGGTTTAGAAGTAATTTGTCAAGTTTGTCAAAAGAAAATTTCTTGTTAGCTATGGTAACTGGATTTTCGTTTCTAAGATAAATGTCTGTAAAGCCATTTGTGTCAAAATTTTCTTCAGCAAAACGTTTAATTTTTTCATTCTCTTTTTTCAGATAAAATAGATTTTCTCTAGGAAGAAATTCAACTTGATTAAAAAAATCCTCATGAAAATAAACACCATTTTCATCAGCTACAGTTCCATAAAACTTACTAAGCTTTTGTGTTAAAATGTTGAATATGTTCATCGTTTTTTCAATATAGTTTTCAACTTGTGTATACTCATTATAAAAAGCGCATAAACCTCTAAATTAAGATGAATATGCGCTATTTTTTTATATTCTTACAATTCCTCTGCGAACGTATCGTGTTGTTTGAAATCGCCAGTTTGGAAACCTTTGGTAAACCATTTTTTACGTTGTGCGGAAGTTCCGTGTGTAAATTTTTCTGGTTGTACGTGGCCTTGCATTTTAGATTGAATGGCATCGTCACCCACAGCGTGAGCGGCGTCAATGGCTTCTTCTAAATCGCCCACTTCAATTCGGTCTTGGTTGTATTTCGCCCATAAACCTGCATAAAAATCGGCTTGTAATTCTTGACAAACAGATAATTTATTGGCGTCTTCTTCGCTTTTATTTTGTTGTGCTTGGCGTACTTTTGCAGAAGTTCCTAAAACCGTTTGTACGTGATGACCAACTTCGTGTGCAATTACGTAAGCAATGGCAAAATCACCACCTTTAGCGCCAAAACGTGTTTTTAATTCTTCAAAAAAGTCTAAATCCATATACACTTTATTATCACCAGGACAATAAAACGGTCCAGAAGCAGAAGTTGCGCTACCACAAGCCGTTTCTACACCGCCAGTGAACAATACCATTTCTGGTTTTGGATAGTTACCTAAATTTTCTTCTTGAAATATTTTTGTCCACGTGTCTTCTGTCATGGCAAAAACAGCGTTAGCAAAATCGCCAATTTCTTTTTGCTCAGGAGTTAATTCTGTTGCACCTTGAACTTGAGTTTCTTGTTGTGCAGGTTGCATTTGATTGATAATGTTTCCAATTTGCTGTCCTTGTTCGCCACCAAATGTCATCAATAAAAAAGCAATGATACCAATAATTCCACCACCGCCTAAAACGGCTTTTCCAGTTCCGCTCATGCCACGTCTGTCGTCTACGTTGTCACTTTTTCTATAATCTCTCCATTTCATAGTTAATAAGTTTTAATTGTTTATAAAGTCTTCGCCAAGCTTAGACTGACATTAAATAAATAGATTTTTTTTATTCTTGACTTGTTTCATCAATTGGAATGATCTCATTATATACGGTGTAATTCATCGTATAGAAATATCCAACGGTAAATAATATTCCTATGCATAATGCAAAAATTCCTAACATGGCAATTATAAAAGCAAAAACCAGACTGATAATAATGGTAAAAGGATGTTTTACGAAAATTCTAGAACTATTTGACATGGCGCTTAAAGCAGTTTGTTTTTCGAAAATAATTAAGGGAATAGAGAAAATAAATAGTAACGCAATAAATATTTGCATCATACTACCAATAAGAGGAAGGTTGATATATACTAATAGTAAACCAATAATGTTTGAATATAATGTAGCAAGAATAGTGCTTACAGCTAATGGAAGAAAAAATGGGCTTTTATAATAATCGAATAAATTATTTAATCCGAACTCTTTGTTTTGTCTGGCTAAGTGATTTATTTTGTAGAATCCGGCGGTAATTGGTGCGATAAATCCAGCTAAAACAATTCCTACTACCGCATTCATTACTAAATAATTAAAATCATTTTCTAGCGTTTTACTTTTTTGTATGAATTCGTCCATTGATGAAATATCCATGTAAGTAAATATGGTATAAAATGTAATTGGCATGAGTACTAAAAGCAATAATAGGATTCCAACACCTGAAATCCATACGGTTTTTTTGAAAGTGGCGAAGCTTAGATCAATGATTTTACCAATTTCTGGTGCGTTGTTTTGATTGAATTTATTCTCGAAATTTGAAGTCATAATTAAAAATATGTTAAAGTCAAATTTAGTTTTTTAATATTAAATATCAAATGGAAATGTTAATTATGTTGTTTGTGATTGGAAATAATTTTTATTGAACTAAAATTAATTTCCTTAAATAAAATATATTATTTGTTAAAAATAAATTTATGATTTATCTTTGGACAGAATTCACAAATAAAATTCCGGAAAACATGTTTGAATTTCAACAGTATTTAGGCTTTATACTTTTCTTAACCATTTTAACTATAGGTTTTTGGTTAATGTTCTTTTTAGTAGGATTTGTTCAATATTGGATTGGCGGATCATTAATAGAAATGTACAAAGAAAAGAAAGCAAAAAGATTAGCTGAACAAGAAAAGTAATTTTCTTAGCTTAATGAAAAATCCCGATTCGTACGAATCGGGATTTTTTTATGCTCTTTTAAAAAAAACTCCTTCGTTAAAGAAGGAGTTAGTATAGGATTATTTTTTAGAATTCACCACCATTTTCTTGTTCTTGAACCTTTGGTTTCGGGTCTTTATCTGTTTTCAATTTATTGAATCTATAAGTAAAAGAAACAGTTACAGAACGAACTCTCCATTGCATTTCACTATATGAATTCACAGTTGGTAAACGTAAGTCTTGAATTCTTTTTCTTGAATTAAACACATCATTCACATTAAAAGCAATTGTTCCTTTGTCTTTTAAAACATCTTTACTGAAAGCTAAGTTCATTGCTGCAATTCCTTTTGTTTTACCTTGAGCTGTTTTTTGTCCAGCATTATAATTTGCATTAGTTTGCCAATCGATTTTATAAGGTAAATTAATTTTAGATGTTATTCTTGCCGACCAAGTACTTGATTTGTAATCAAAATTTTGATTTACTAAGTTGCTATTTGAATCGGTAAATTGATAATTTCCTTTTGTTTCGTTATAGAAATAATTCACGTTTGAGTTTAATTTCCACCATTTTTTTAACGAATAGTTTACTGTAAATTCCATACCAATTCTGTTATCTTCACCTAAGTTGAAAGGCGTATTGATAATTACTGGAATTCCATTCACTAAATCACCACTTTCTTTTCTTACAATTTGGAAAGAATCTGTAGTGTGGTTGTAATAAGCAGAAGTACTAAATGTCACTTTGTCCCATTTTCTTAAGAAACCAATATCAAAAGCATCTGTAAATGCTGGATTTAGTTTTGGATCACCCACAAATAAATTTGTATTACTTGTATAAGAAGAGAATGGATTGATGAAACGATCTCTTGGTCTGCTAATTCTTTTGCTATAATTTAATGAAAAACTTGAATCGTCATTTAATTCATATGTAAAGAAAAGACTTGGGAATAAATTGTTATAATTTCTTTTGTTGAAATCATTTGTTAACAATTGGTTGATTTCTAAGTTTGTATTTTCAAATCGTAAACCTCCTAAAACAGATAGTTTGTTGAAAAATTTAGTTCCAAATTGTGTATAAACTGCAGTTACATTTTCGATGTATTCGAAGTTGTTTGTAAAACCAGGAATATTAGTATATGGATCATTTTGTGCCACTCTTTCCAATACTTCATAATTACTATTTGAATTGGTATAACTTCCTCTAGACCCTAATTCAAACTGCATGTTTTTCTTAATAGGTAAAACATAATCAACTTGATATAAGTTTCTGTTTTGTCTTCCAATTTTAGATGTTTTTTCATCTGAAATAAACATTCCAGTTTCTAAAATACTTCCATAAATATTAGAAAATTCGTCTTCTTTGTTTAAAGAAAAGGAAGCATCAATAGTTAATTTATGACCGTCTTTTTTAAATTTCTTTAAGAAGTTTGAACTATATTCGATGGCTTCATTATCGTTTTCAGAAATGTTATCACGAAATCTAGTATTAATAAAATCTCTATTTAAATTGTAGTTTTTATAGGTTACATTTTCATCTGTATTTCCACCGTTGTTTCTATAGTTGATGCTGTTGGTCCAAGTTGCTGATTTGTCTTTGTTTAAAAACACTTCCATTCCGAAGTTCACATTGGCACCTTTACTATGACGATCTGAAAATCTACGTTCTTCAATATAGCTATTTGCTAGAAAGTTTTCTTGGTTAATTTTTGTTTTTCCAGGATTGTTTCTGTCGTTAAGAGAAACGGTTGTAAATAAATTATAATTATCTGTTTTTGAATTGATGTTCGCAGAAATTCCGTTGTTTTTTGGATCTCCAGCAGTTGCTATAAGCGTTCCATTTAAACCTTTGTTTTTTCCTTTTTTAAGAATAATGTTTAAGATTCCACCACCACCTTCAGCATCATAACGAGCAGAAGGATTAGTAATAACTTCTACTTTATCAACCGCATCAGCAGGAAGCATTCTTAAAGCATCCGCTACGTTTATTGCAGTTGAAGGTTTTCCGTCGATTAAAACTCTAACGCTTTCGTTTCCACGAAGACTAATATTTCCTTCCACATCAACAGAAACACTTGGAATGTTGTCTAAAACATCACTCACGGTTCCACCTTTTACCATTAAATCCTGACCAACATTGTATACTTTTTTGTCTAATTTAATGTCGACTGTAGTTTTTTCACCACGAATCACAACCGTTTCAATTTGGCTCGATTCTGTTTCTAATAAAATGTTACCTAAATTGGTATCAACAGAAATATTTTGATTTAATTTTTCTTGCGTTTTATAACCTGGAAATTCAAATTTGATGTCGTAATTTCCGCTGTTTAATTCGATACTGAAATTTCCATTGGCATCAGCAGTTCCGCCATTAACAACTTGTTTGGTGTCTGATTTAGAAATGGTAACTACAGCAAATTCAATAGGTGCTGAAGATTCTTTGTCGATAATTTTACCGGATAGATTTACTTTTTTTAAGGAAACTTGCGAAAAAGCAGTTGTGCTAACTAATAATAAAGTTAAAAATAGAATAGATTTTTTTAATAACATAGTGTATAACATTTTACAGTACAAATGTACTGTTTGACTTACCAATTAATTATTAAAACTATGTTAAATGATTTTATAAAATTTTCTTATGGAGTGAAGAGTTGCTGAACATAATTATAAATATTCAAAGGATTTATTTGTATTTTTTAATTTTATAAAATATATCCATTATCTTTAATTATGAAAAGTATATACTCTTAATTAAAAGATGAAGAACTAATGTTTAGACACAAGGGAAAAAGCAGAAATTTGAAGCATAATATTGGAATTGCTTCTTTATTGTCTTTTGTTGCAGGAATAGTTAATGTTGTTGGTTTTTTGGCTGTTCAGAAACTAACCACAAATGTTACAGGACATTTTGCAT
>JAUMDQ010000125.1:2710-12799 GCA_032121715.1 Flavobacterium sp. | reverse complement strand
TCTGTAATTTCAAGACCATAACCAATCATTCCAACACGTTTGTTTTGCCATGAATTCGTTAGTAGTTTAATTTTTGTGATATCAATATCGTGTAAAATTTGTGCTCCAATACCAAAATCTTTGGTGTCAATTTTTATTTTTGGAGCCGTAAAATCACCTGTTTCTTGCATTCTTTTTAATTCTGCTAATCTATCTAATAATTCTACAGATTGCAATTCTTGATTGATAAATAATATCGCGCATTTATCATAATCTTCAAACTTCTTGAAAATATCTTCTAATTTTTTATTTAACGTATCTGTTAAACTTCCTAAAATATCATTAGTAACTTGCGTAGAATTAATTCTCGTCACAATTTCTTCACCTACACTCCAACTTCCTTTTGTTAAGGCAATATGAACTTGTTTATTAGTAACTTGAAGATAAGCTCTTAATCTATAGTTTCCAAAACGTGTTTTAATTTCGAAATCTTCTTTTTTCTTAATTAAGCTATCGTGTTGCATTCTGTAGGCAACCAAATCTTCAATAGAAACTAATTTTAAATTGAACTTTTTCGCAACTTTAACTAATTCTGGCAAACGCGCCATTGTTCCATCATCATTCATGATTTCACAAATTACACCAGCTGAAGAAAATCCTGCTAAACGTGCAAAATCAATTGCTGCTTCTGTATGACCTGTCCTTCTTAAAACTCCACCTTGACGAGCAATTAAAGGAAAAATATGACCTGGACGACCTAATTCATAAGGTTTTGTTTCTGGATCAACCAATGCTTCAATTGTTTTTGATCTGTCAGCAGCAGAAATTCCTGTTGTTACACCATTACCTTTTAAATCCACAGAAACCGTAAAAGCCGTTTCCATATTATCAGTATTGTTTGTAACCATTGAATGTAATTCTAATTCTTTACATCTTGATTCTGTTAATGGTACACAAATTAAGCCTTTACCATGTGTAGCCATAAAGTTGATCATTTCTGGAGTAACTTTATCTGCAGCTGCTAAAAAATCGCCTTCATTTTCTCTATCTTCATCATCCACCACAATAATCATTTTGCCTTGTCGAATATCTTCTATGGCTTCTTCTATGGTGTTGAGTTTTATTTTATTGCTCATTAGTTTGTGTGTTAGAACTTTGTAGTTTGTTGTTTGTAAGTTTTGTAAATATATTTTTAATCGGATTAATTAACCAATCTAAATCAATTGTCAATCCCATATCATTTGTAGCTCTGTAGGTTAGTAAAATAGCAAAAGGTGTTAGTATTAAGGCACCCGCAGCCACTCCTAAAAATGGATGCATAGCATCTTGACCTGCTAATTTTTTACCAAAAGTATTGGCGAAATTGAATACAATAAAAATTAAAACGGCGAAAACAATAGGCAAGCCTAATCCCCCTTTTCTAATAATCGCTCCTAAAGGCGCACCAATAAAAAACATCAATAAACAAGAATATGCTACTAAAATTTTATCATAGTAGGCAATCCAGAAATCATTAATGTATTTCTTTTTCATGTCTAAATCAGTATTGTAATTGTCTAATGAAAATATAGTATTAGAAATGTTGCTTTTTGCAACTTCAATTAAAACTGATTGTTTTTCTTTTGGAAATAAGTCTAATAAATTTGTAGAAGACTTAGTGTTTGTTTTAACCACAACTGGGGTTTGACTAGCAACTTGTAAAACATCGGTTAAACTTTGTGAGGTTTTATCGATGTTTTCACTGTAGGAAACAACATCTTTATTATAATTTAACTTTAGTGAATCGATAGTATATTTTAATTCACCCATAGTTAACATATTGAAAGCATTAATAATTTCGCCACCATCATCAGTTGCTCCATTAAGTTTCGCTAAATCAATATTTATCGTATATTTTTTAAAACTACTTTTTGCAAAGGGTAATCTTTCACGTTCTTCCATTTTTTGTGGTTGAATGTCTTCGTAATAATTACCATCTAACAAGTCGAGTTGTAATAAATTGGTCGTTTCATCACTTTTCAAAACCCCTTTTTTGGCTTTAATTACAGTGGTGATTGGACCAAATTCCCCTTTTTTCATGTGCATGGTGATGCCTTCTAAAAACTCACCATTATCACCAGATTTTTTATCTACTTTAATAGTTGTAGTGGTTCCAATTTTATTGAATTGACCTTCACCAATTGCCATAGCTGGTTTGGTTTGAAGAATGCTTTTTCTTAAATTAACAAATCGGTATTGGGCTTCTGGAATAATATTATTAGCAAACAAAAAAGCTACAGCACTAAATACAAACGTACAAACCACTAAAAATTTCATAGCTCTTCCTAAAGAAATTCCACCAGACTTCATCGCAGCAAATTCATAGTTTTCAGCAAAACTACCAAAAGTCATAATTGATGCTAACAAGATAGATAATGGCAAAACCAACGGAACCATTATTGGCGAATAGTAAAAAATGAATTTGAAAATAGTGATAAAATCTAAATCTTTACCAGCTAATTCGGCAATAAAAAGCCAAATACTTTGCAATACGAATATAAAAAAAAGGATTACAAATACCGTAGTAAATGTAATCAGGAAAGATTTTAATAAATATTTATCTATTATTTTCATTTAATCAAGTTTTATAGCAATATCATGTTGCTAAGTATATTGTGTTTTAAAATTAATCCGCTTTATTAATGTAATAATTTGGATATTTTGCTTTCACAAAGGTAAACTGATTTTTTGCTAAAGCTTGGTTAAATTTAAACGAAGATACTGTTAAAGTTGTTTTCGTTCCGTTTTTCCCTACTTCAATTAAATTATAGATATGATTGGTTTTCGTATCAATACCAATTAAGATTTCTTTTCTTTTATCTACCACACTTGATGGCGTTAATTTTACATATTGAATAGTTTTTCCCGCAATTGGTTGCTTGATATCCATAGAATATTTAAATCCTTTTTTGAAAAATGTAAAAATCTTGTTAGGCGACATAGCATTAGCATCACTTTCATCATGATTAGAAACCGTCACTTCTTCATCTTCAGGAACAATTGTATAAATCTTTTTTCCATCGAAAATTTTAGTAATTCCCATGAAACTTAAATGGTACTTATTTCCTTGCAAAACTACCGTTCCTTTGCTTTCTTGATTAATATTCTCTTTAGTATTATTAATTGCATATTTAAAATCAATATCCATGTTTTTATATGATTTTGCTTTAGCAACTACTTTGTCTAATAAGTTTTTTGCAACATTAGCATCTTTTTTTTGCTCCATTTCTACTGTACTAAAAGACACTAAAAATAAGGCAACTGCTGTTATTGTAAATAAATTTTTCATATGTATAAATTATCTATTGTTCGTTATTAAAAAATGTTTCAAGAGAATTCAAATCCGTGATTAGTACTTGTCTGGCTTTACTTCCTTCAAAAGGACCAACAATTCCAGCTGCTTCTAGCTGGTCAATAATTCTTCCCGCTCTGTTATATCCTAATTTTAATTTTCTTTGGATTAATGATGCCGAACCTTGTTGCGCTGAAACCACAACTTCTGCTGCATCTCTGAATAAAGAATCTCTTTCGGAAATATCCATATCAAGTTTTATGCCACTTTCCTCACCAACATAATCTGGAAGTAAATACGCATTTGCATAAGCCTTCTGAGAACCAATGAAATCACAAATTCTTTCTACTTCTGGCGTATCCACAAAAGCACACTGTACACGAATTAAATCGTTTCCGTTTGAAAATAGTAAATCTCCACGTCCAATTAATTGATCGGCACCACCAGAATCTAAAATCGTTCTTGAATCAATTTTAGAAGTTACTCTGAACGCAATTCTCGCAGGGAAATTCGCTTTAATCATACCTGTAATTACGTTTACAGACGGACGTTGTGTAGCAATAATTAAGTGAATTCCGATAGCACGCGCTAGCTGAGCTAAACGAGCAATTGGCATTTCCACTTCTTTTCCTGCCGTCATAATTAAATCTGCAAACTCATCTACCACCAATACAATATAAGGTAAAAAGCGGTGACCGTTTTCAGGATTTAATTTTCTCTGTTTGAATTTATCATTATATTCTTTAATGTTTCGAACCATCGCATCTTTCAATAAAGAATAACGATTATCCATTTCTAAACATAAAGAGTTTAAGGTATTAATTACTTTCGCATTATCTGTAATAATCGCTTCTTCCGTATCTGGAAGTTTCGCTAAATAATGGCGTTCAATTTTATTGAAAAGCGTTAACTCTACTTTTTTCGGATCCACCAAAACGAATTTCACTTCAGCTGGATGTTTTTTGTATAATAACGAAGTTAAAACCGCATTTAACCCAACAGATTTCCCTTGTCCCGTTGCACCTGCCATTAATAAGTGAGGCATTTTCGCTAAATCGACAACCAAAGTTTCGTTAGAAATGGTTTTTCCTAAAGCGATTGGCAATTCCATTTCTGCTTGTTGGAATTTTGGCGAAGCAATAGCACTTTTCATTGAAACCATTGACGGATTTGCGTTTGGAACTTCAATACCAATTGTTCCCTTTCCAGGAATTGGCGCAATAATACGAATTCCTAAGGCTGATAATGACAAGGCAATATCGTCTTCTAAACTTTTAATTTTAGAAATTCTAATTCCTGCTTCTGGAACAATTTCGTATAAAGTTACGGTTGGACCAACTGTAGCTTTAATTTGTGCGATTTCAATTTTGTAGTTTTTTAATGTATCTACAATTTTGTTTTTATTTTCTTCTAATTCTGCTTGATTTATAGTAATTCCGACGCCTGTATAGTCTTTCAATAATTCAATGGAAGGCATTTTGAAATTCGATAATTCTAAAGTTGGATCAAATAAACCAAAATCTTCAACCAATCTTTGTGCTAAACTTTCTTCAACGATATCTTCTTCTTCCGGTTTTTCAATTACGAAAGAAGCATCTTCTGTTTGAATAAGTTCTGGTTGTTTAGGAGCAATTTCTTCAACTACTGGTTTTGGTTGTGTTTCTAAATGAATTTCCGAAGAATGCTGAATGGTTGGTTTTAAAGAAGCTTTATCAACTTCAAATGAAGAAGTCGGTTCTGGACGATTAATAACTTGCATGTTTGTCCATTCGTCATCTTCTTCTTCAGAAATGATAGGCTTCTTAATAGTTGAAATAGGATTGTTTTGTTCAACAACTTCATCAATATCTGTAAGAATTGACGTTACAACTTCATCTGTACTTTCATTTTCAGAAACTACTTCAACAGGAGTTGCTTTAGATTCTAAATAGTCTTTTACTTTATCTGGTGAAACTTTTATTTTAAAAATTAGAAATACAATTGTTGCGAAAACTAACAATAATATAGAACCGATTTTTCCTGAATAATCTTGAATTAAATCGTTAATTTCAAAACCAATAATTCCAGATAAATGCGGAATAAAATCCCATAAAAGTCCAAATAAAATGGAGATTGTAATAATCAAGTACAAATCCCAAAAAGTAGATTTTCTTAGTTTTTTTAAAGGTAAATCGACAATTAGATAGGCTCCAATTAAAAAGAAAATTTTCACAAATAGAAAAGAAGCCACTCCAAATCCTTTATGCAAAAAAGCATCTGATAGCCAAGCGCCAATTTTCCCAAACCAATTTTCAACAGCAATCTCTCTATTACCTAATTCGGTAATTTGACTTTGATCGTTGTTTCCTGAAATATAATATGATATAAAGGACACTAATAAAATTATAGCAATTATAACGAACAAAACACCAACAATGAATTTTTGTCCACGTGATGTTTTGAAAATTGAATTACTTAATTTATTTTCAGTTGTATTTGAAACTTCTTTTTTAGCCATTAACTTTTAAAAATTGAATATTTTTGGGACATAAATTAAGGCACCAACAGCCATTGCACTGAAAGCAGCAAATAAAACTGCTCCAGCTGCAATATCTTTAATAAAACCTATTCTTTCGTGAAATTCCGGATGAATAAAATCGGCTACTTTTTCTACAGCTGTATTTAAACCTTCAATAGCCAAGACCAATCCGAATGCTAAAATTTGTAACATCCATTCTTCTCGAGAAATTTCGAAGTAAAAACCGGCAAGTATCATCAAAATCATTAACGAAAACTGCACCATTACGCTATGCTCTGTCGTCACTAATTTATAAGCACCTTTTACAGCAAAGCCAATACTTTTTATTCTTCCAGAAACAAATCTTTTGTCTTGAATCATAAAATTATAGTGCTTTTAAAGCTGCTTCGTAATTTGGTTCGTTTGCGATTTCGCTTACTAATTCTGTATGAGAAACTACTCCATTTTCATCTACTACAACAATTGCTCTTGCGTGTAAACCTTTTAAAGCTGAATCTGTTAAAGTTAAACCATAATCATTTCCGAAACTTCCATCTCTAAAATCTGATAAGTTTACTACATTTTCTAATCCTTCTGAACCACAAAAACGTTTTTGAGCGAAAGGTAAGTCTCTAGAAATACACAAAACTTTAGTGTTTTCTAAATCGTTAGCCATTTTATTGAAAGTTCTTACTGAAGTGGCACAAGTTGCTGTATCAATACTTGGAAAAATATTTAATATAACACGTTGTCCTTTAAAGTCTTGCAATGAAACATCTGATAAATCGTTTCCAACTAATTGAAATTGTGGCGCTGCTGAACCAACTGCTGGTAAAGTTGCATTTGTATGTACAGGATTTCCTCCTAAAGTTACTGTTGACATGGTTTTAAATTTTAAGTTTCAAAAATACAAAAATTATTTTAGTTTTATTACACTAATTTCCATAAAACATCTTCTGGGACTGGCGCAATAATTTCTAATGGATCTTTAGTTACAGGATGCGTTAAAACTAGTTTTCTGGCGTGTAAATGAATTCCACCATTTGGATTACTTCTATCAAAACCATATTTTAAATCGCCTTTAATTGGGCAACCAACAGCGGTTAGTTGCGCTCTAATTTGATGATGACGACCCGTATGCAAATCGACTTCTAAAGCATAATAATTATCTAATTTCTTAATTATTTTGTATGATAATTTCGCTTCTTTAGATTCTGGAACCTCTTTTAAATGCGCTTTTGAAGTATTATTTTTAGTGTTTCTTTTTAAGAAATGAACCAATGTATCTTCCGTTTTTGGTGGTGCATTTTTTACGATGGCCCAATATGTTTTTTGTGTTTCTCTGTTTTTAAACGTTTCATTTAAACGCGTTAAAGCCTTTGAAGTTTTAGCAAAAACTACAATTCCTGTTGTTGGTCGATCTAAACGATGAACCACTCCTAAAAAAACTTCTCCTGGTTTATCGTAGGCAACTTTTAAGTAAGATTTTACAATTTCAGATAAAGGCTCATCACCTGTTTTATCGCCTTGTACGATATCTCCAACTCGCTTATTCACTACAATTATATGATTGTCTTCATGTAGGATTTGAAGATTTTTTGAATCTGAAACTATTTTCATCTTAGATTTTTAGATGGTTTGACTTTTTAGATTTTTAGACTTTCTAAAATTCTTAATTATTTTTTATTCGTTTGTCGAAATGACAACTTTATTTAGTACTGTTCATTGGCATTAGGAAAGTCTTTAGATTTCACATCAGCAGCATATTGTCCAATAGCTTTAGTCATATCTTCAAATAAATTCATATATCTACGCAAAAATCTTGGACTGAATTCGTGTGTCATTCCAATCATATCGTGTAAAACCAAAACTTGACCGTCTACTCCACCGCCCGCTCCAATTCCAATTACTGGAATAGAAATACTTTCGGCAACTTTCTGTGCTAATTTTGCTGGAATTTTTTCTAAAACTAAAGCAAAACAACCTATTCTTTCTAACATTTTGGCGTCTTCTAATAATTGTTCCGCTTCTTCTTCTTCTTTAGCACGAACCGTGTATGTTCCGAATTTGTATATCGATTGTGGTGTTAACCCTAAATGTCCCATTACTGGAATTCCTGCATTTAATATTTTTTTGATTGAAGATTCTATTTCTCTACCTCCTTCTAATTTCACAGCGTGTCCGCCACTTTCTTTCATAATTCTAATAGAAGAACGTAACGCTTCTTTAGAATCAGATTGATAACTTCCAAAAGGCAAATCAACTACAACCAAAGCTCTATCAACCGCTCTAACCACACTACTTGCGTGATAAATCATTTGATCCAAAGTAATTGGTAAAGTTGTTTCGTGACCTGCCATTACATTACTTGCCGAATCACCAACTAAAATTACATCAATACCTGCAGTATCCACAATTTTTGCCATAGTAAAATCGTATGCCGTTAGCATAGAAATTTTTTCACCATTGGCTTTCATATCAATTAACGACTTCGTTGTAATTTTTTTATAATCTTTTTTTGCTACAGACATTCTTTTTGAGTTAGAAGTCAGAAGTTAGAAGTTGGAAATTTTAGTCCGAACCGCTTTTCTGAAAATTAATGCTACAAAATTAATATAAAGATATGGATTGTAACAATTTTTCTACATTTAATACCAATAATTAAAATTCAATGTTATGAGACAATTATTTATTTTACTGTTTTTTGGTTTTAGCTTTTCGATTTCTGCACAAGAAAAGGAAATTAAACAATCGATTTCCGTTTTTTTTGAAGGCTTACAATCGGCCGATACTTTAAAAATCCAATCGGTTTGTCACAAAGAAATGAAATTACAATCCATTATGGAAAAAAATTCGGTTGGTAATTTATCTTTCGAAACCAATTCAGCATTTTACAAATCAATTGCTTCCATTCCTAAAAACTTAAAAATTGAAGAACGAATTTTAGATTATAAAATTCAAATTGATAACTCAATGGCGCAAGTTTGGACACCTTACGAATTTTATATCGATGGAAAACTAAGCCATATTGGAACAAATTCCTTTACTTTGCTACTTGAAAACAACATCTGGAAAATTGTTCATATCATTGATACCAGAAGAAAAAAGTAGATTTTGAAAAAAATAGTTTTATTAGTCATCACTTTTATTGGTTTTACTGCAAACGCACAAGATAGTATTTCTAAAGTTAAAATTGATGTCTCAGGTTTTATTGACACCTATTATTCGTATGATTTTGACCAACCCGAATCGAAATACAAACAAAATTTCTTATACAATTATAACAGACAAAATAGTTTTAATGTAAATATTGCTTTATTAAGAGCAACAATTAGTTACGAAAATGTGTATGCGAAAATTTCGGCACATGCTGGAACTTATGTAGAAGATAATTATGCTTCGGAAAGTGTAAAATATTTAAACGAAGCGTATTTAGGTGTGTTTTTAAATAAAAGCAAAACCACAACACTTGAAGCTGGAATTTTACCAAGCTATATCGGTTTTGAATCCGCTATTACGCACGCTAATTTAACTGCAACTCGCTCTATATTGGCTGAAAATTCACCATATTATATGACTGGTGTAAAATTTAATCATCAATTTAATAACAAATGGAGTTTGGCGGGATTTTTCACCAACGGCTGGCAACACATTGAAAAACCTAAAAGCGATTTAATACCTTCATTTGGAACACAATTAGTTTACAAACCAAATAGCAAAAACTCAATTAATTGGAGTACATTTTCAGGAAGAGAAGCCTATGGTGGCGAATTTAACATGCGCTATTTTAGTAATTTATTTTGGGATGCGACTTGGAATACAAAATGGCATTCAATTTTTGGATTCGATTATGGAATTCAGGATATTTCTTCTAAAAATAACGAAAAAGCAACTTGGTTGAGTCCAGTTATGATTACACAATATAAGATTAATTCGAAATGGCAAATGGCACACAGAATTGAATATTATCAAGATAAAAAAAACGCGATAATTTCAAATCTATTACCTTTTGAAACTATTGGAAATTCTATAAATTTTGATTTTTTAGCGAATTCGAAATTCAAAATTAGAATGGAAGGCAAATGGTATCATGCTACAGAAAACATTTTCGATTTAGGAAATAAAAAAGATAATTTTTCTGTAACAACAACAATGAGTTTTGAATTTTAACCATCGTATTAAATGATTCGAAAAACAACCATAATCAAACGTTTTATTCGTCAATTATTCGATTTAAAATCGACACAAGAAGAAGAAAACAAAACCTATTTAGAAATTAAAG
>JAUMDQ010000125.1:0-2700 GCA_032121715.1 Flavobacterium sp. | reverse complement strand
AAGTTTATCGTATTCAGGAATTGAAAAACACAAAGGTGAAAATGTTGGTGGATACGATACAGTAATTACAGAGAAAGAATTTAAAGGTAAAAATTTATGGTTATTAGCTTTTGCGATATTTATTGCCTGTATTGGTTTGAATATTAATTCTAAAAGTGCTGTAATTGGAGCGATGATTTTATCGCCAGTAATGGGTCCAATTTTTGGGATTGGTTTTTCATTAGGAATCTCAAATTCCAACTTATTTAAAACCAGTTTAAAAAATGCCTTGAGAATTGTTTTAGTTAGTGTGTTTTTTTCGACATTATATTACTTAATTAATCCGTATTCTATAGAAACTGAAGAATTAATTAGCTTTTCTAAACCCACATTTTTTGATGTTTTATTAGCATTTATTGGTGGTTTAGCAGCGATGTTAGCGATTTCTAGAGAAAGTGGCACACAAGTAATTATTGCTGTTGCCGTGGCGACTTCATGTATTCCTCCATTATGTACGGCAGGTTTTGGATTGGCGACATTAAACTTAGATTATTTTTTAGGCGGATTATACACGTATAGCATCAATTCGCTATTTATTGGATTTGGAACTTTATTAATGACCAAATATTTAAAATTCGAACGACATTCTGCTCAAAATATTAAAAATGCAAATAGCTGGTTCATTGTTTTAGGAATTTTAGCTATAATTCCAGCGGTATATTTTGCCTATGTTTTAGCGGTTCAAAATATGTTTCAATCGAAAGTGGAACATATTATCAACAATCAAATTGAAACTAAATATCATGTTATCAATTACAACATCAATTCCGAATTAAAAACCATTGAATTAGATATTTCTACACCAACATTTGATGCTAAAATTAATCAAAATATTAATGCTTTCTTTGTTCGAAATAACATCAAAAACATTAATTTAACCATTCATCAATCTATTGAAGAAAATCAAGATTTAGGTAAGGAAATTAAGAAACTTCAATTGGAGATTATGGAATTAAAGAAGGCAAAATAAAATTAACAATCCGCTAAACCAACACCAACGGCCAAACCGCCTTCAGAAGTTTCTTTGTATTTTGAATTCATATCTTTAGCCGTTTCCCACATCGTTGCAACTACTTTATCTAAAGGAACTAAAACATTTTTAGCATCTGTTTCTAAAGCTAATTCGGCAGCGTTAATAGCTTTGATTGCTCCCATTGTGTTACGTTCAATACAAGGCACTTGCACTAAACCACCAATTGGATCACATGTCATACCTAAATGATGTTCCATTGCGATTTCAGCAGCAACTAAAACTTGGTCAGGAGTTCCGCCCATTAATTCACATAATGCCGCAGCTGCCATAGCTGACGACACGCCAATTTCTGCTTGACAACCGCCCATTGCTGCTGAAATAGTAGCCCCTTTTTTGAAGATACTTCCAATTTCTCCAGCTACCATTAAAAATTGTTTGATTTCTTTTTCTCCGGCATTGTGGTTTTCAATTACCAAATAATACATTAAAACGGCTGGAATCACTCCTGCGCTTCCGTTGGTTGGCGCTGTCACTACTCGACCTAAAGAAGCATTTACTTCATTCACAGCCAAGGCAAAACAAGAAACCCATTTTAATATTTGTCGGAATTTAACTTCGGTTTGACGAATACATTGTAACCATTCTTGAGGAGAATTATAATTAGCAATTCCTATTAAATTGGTATGCATATCGTAGGCTCTTCTACGAACATTTAATCCACCTGGTAAAGTACCTTCGGTATGTGCGCCGATGTACATACATTCTAACATGGTGTTCCAAATTCGCATTATTTCAGTATGAATAACTTCTTCGGAACGCATTGATTTTTCGTTTTCGTAAACGATTTCAGAAACTTTTTTATTTTCGGCAAGACAAAAAGCTAATAGCTCTACACCTTTATCAACTGGAAAAGGAAAAGCACATTTTATCTCTGCTTTTTTATTCGTATCTTCTTCTTCCTTAACAACAAAACCACCTCCAATGGAATAAAAAGTTGAACTGTATTCAGAATCATTTGTAAACGCTGTAAAGATTAAACCGTTAGCGTGAAAAGGCAAAAAGTTCTTATTGAAAAAGATATCGGAAACGATATTAAAATGAATTTTGAATTCGTTATCTAAAAGTAATTCGTTATTTATTTTAATATCTTCAATAATGGAATCAATAGCTTCGATTGGCACATATTCTGGATCAGCACCACTTAAACCTAGCATAACTGCTAAATCAGTAGCGTGACCTTTACCAGTCAACGACAAAGAACCATACAAATCGACTTTTACGCGATGTACATTATTGATTATATTTTGACTACGTAATTCTGCTAAAAATTGTTCCGCAGCACGCCATGGTCCTAAAGTATGAGAACTTGAAGGGCCAACGCCTATTTTTAACATGTCAAAAACTGAAATACATTCCATATACTAAATCGTTATAGTAGCAAAGATAGCATTTGAAGTTGGAAGTTTGAAATAGGAAGTGAAAATTTTTGAAACTAATTAAAGTGGATTTATTATAGTAGGAAAGTTGTATAAAAAAAGGAACAAATTCAATATTGAACTTATTCCTTTTTACTTTTTACTTGGCTCTTTCTACTTGGCTCTTAAATTAATACCAACGTTTTTTATTTTGCTTTGACGTATCAGATTTTCTTGAATTTGAAGAATCAGCAGTCTTAGCTGTTTTAGCCT
>JAUMDQ010000124.1:2489-8910 GCA_032121715.1 Flavobacterium sp. | reverse complement strand
ATGGTGATATCTCTTAATGAAGGCACTTTTTTTATGGGACGATTAATTACTTCTTTGAACTGATCAGCAGTTTCAAGAATTAGATTAATATCATTCTTATTTATATATTTTATTCCTAGTAAATGATTGACGCTTAATTCTTTCATTTTTTGTTTTTGTAGTTATGTTGTTTTTTTAACCGCAAAGAAACGCAAAGCTAACCGCAAAGATTTCTTTAAACTTTTTACTTTTTACTTGGTTCTTGATCCTTCACCTCAATATAAACGGCATCTTCGCCATCCTTTTCTTTCCATTTTACCAGAACTTTTTCGTTGTTAATGGCATCTACTTGTCGCCCGCGATAATCGGGTTGAATTGGTAAATCGCGACTAAAACGTCTGTCAATTAAGGTTAAAAGTTCAATAGATTTTGGTCTTCCAAACGATTGAATAGCAGTTAATGCGGCGCGAATACTTCTTCCAGTATATAAAACATCATCAATAAAAACGACATTTTTATCTTCTACTAAAAAATCTATTTGAGTTTGATTGGCTTCGAATGGTTTTTCGCTTCTTCGGAAATCATCTCTAAAGAAAGTAATGTCTAATAATCCTAATTTTAAATCGGAAATTTGATATTCGTCTTTTAAAATTTCAGTTAGTCTTTTGGCTAAAAAAGCACCTCGTGGTTGAATTCCGATAAGTATTGTATTAGAAAAATCGAGATGTTTTTCGATTAATTGACAGGCCAATCGATGTAAGATGATATTGACTTCTTTAGTATTGAGCAATATTTTTTGACTCATGTTTTTGTGTGTTGTGTTTACAAAAGTAAGTAAAATTTAGTTCAAAGAAAATAGTAGAAAGAAAAAGACTTGTAAAAACTATAACTTCATCAATTCTTCATATAATCTGTGTGTTGGTAAGCCTACTACATTGGCATAACTACCTTCAATTTTTTCTATGGCAACTAAACCAATCCATTCCTGAATTCCGTATGAACCCGCTTTGTCAAAAGGTTTGTAATTATCTAAATAATATTTAATTTCATCGGAAGATAATTCGGTAAAAGTCACTAAAGTTTCTTCATAAAAAACTACTTCTTTATCAATAGTCTTAAGACAAACCGAAGTAATTACTTTATGAGTGGTTCCAGACATTTCTGTAAGCATTTCAAAAGCATCATCGTAATCTTTTGGTTTACCTAATGCTTTGTTATTCAGCCAAACAATCGTGTCTGAAGTAATTAAAATATCATTATCGTCTAAATCTAAAACAAATGCGGAAGCCTTTAATTTAGCTAAGAAATTAGTAATTTCTTCCGCTTGTAAATGCTCTGGATAAATTTCTTCAATATCTTTTAATTGAATTTCGAAATCAACATCTAATTCTTTTAAAAACTGTTGTCTTCTTGGCGAACCAGAAGCTAAAATAATACGATGATTTTTGAATTTTTCGTTTAGCATACTAATTACCAATTATAACGATTGCAGTTAATGAGAAAATCGTAGTTAACATTATGAATTTCAATATTTTACTAATAAAACTAAAATCTTCTTTTGTTTGAGCTTTAATAATCTTGAAAATTACAAATAATGTCGGCAAAAATAATAGTACAACAAAATAACCAATTACAAAAGGCATGTGCATGATGTTGTTATAAATGAAATAACACGCATATCCTATAAAACCTAGTAAAGTTATGCTTGTAATAATTTTACTAACCGGGATTCCAAAATAAGAAGCTACCGTTGTAATTTCAAATGCTTTATCACCTTCTACATCTTCAATAGTTTTAATAATTTCTCTAGCAAAATGTAAAAGAAAAGCTAAAACAGCATAATCGATAATCACAGATAAAATGCTAAACATTACATCTTTGTTGAAATCAAATATGAAAGGAAAAATATTAAATAATCCAACCACTAAAATGCTTAAACCTGCTAATGCTGCAATAACTGCATTTCCAACAAGTGGAATTTGTTTTAAACCATTTGAATATACATATAATAAAGCAGAACAAATTACAAAAACGGCTGCAATAGCTGGCTTACCTACTGCTCGACTTAAATAAAAACCTAAACCAACTCCAATAATATTTAGTGCAAAATATAAATTATAAGCATTTTTTTCAGAAATATGTGTGCCAACATAAACCTTGTTTGGTTTATTTATATTATCAACATCTACATCATAAATGTCGTTAATAATATAACCTGCGGCAGCAATTGTAATCGTGGCAATTATAAGCAAAAAGTATTTCCAATCAGATAAGGCTTGTAAAATTCCAGCTTGATTTAAAAAAGTATATTTAATAACCAGTTGCATTAAAGCAATTAGTAATAAATTTTCTATGCGTATAAGTTTTAAGTAGTATTTCATTTTAATTTGATGTGAATTGTATAATATATTTTTAAAATAATTTAGCGTCAAAATCATCCATCCATTTGCCTTGAACTTTCATAACTTGCTCAATAACATCACGAACTGCACCTCTTCCACCATTTACATGAGAAATATATTTGCTGATTCCTTTAATTTCTTGAACGGCATCTTGTGGGCAAGTTGGTAAGCCTACTTTTTGCATTACCAAATAATCAGGAATATCGTCACCCATATATAGAATTTCTTCAGGTTTTAGTTGGTATGCATCGCAAATTTCATAAAATTTTTCCACTTTATCTGGAGCAGCTAAATAAATGTCTTTTATACCTAAATTTTGCAAACGTACACGAACACCTTCATTACTTCCGCCAGAAATAATACAAACTGGATAACCTTTATCTACAGCGGCTTTCATCGCGTAACCATCTTTAATATTCATTTGACGAAGCAATTGCCCTTCTTCCGAAATATGAACCGTTCCGTCTGTTAATACGCCATCGATATCAAAGATAAACGCTTTAATATCATTCATTAATTCTTTATAACTTTTCGACATTTTGTATAGATTTTGTCAGGATTATATATATTTCTTTTTGATTTTCGTCTTTAAGAAAATCGATATGTTTTTCAATAGTTTTAGTATCATTTCTAACCGCTGGACCAGTTTGTGCTTCTTTTGGTGAAAGTGATTTTATTTTTTGAGCAGTTTCTTCGATTAAAGGCTGTAAAATATGAAAAGGAATATTATTTTCTAAACAAATTTTATTCCCAATTTGATACAAATGATTCGTGAAATTACACACAAAAACCGCTGAAACATGTAATGCTTTTCGTTGCTTTCCGTCAATTTTATTAACAGAATTTGAAATTGATTTCGCTAGTTTTTCTAAAGTTGCATAATCAGATGGATTTTCAGTTTCTAAACAAATTGGAATTTCTGTAAAATCAACTGGTTTATTTTTCGAAAAAGTTTGTAATGGATAAAAAACACCTCTTTTGTTTTTCGCGTTAAGCACATCAAAATCAGTACTTCCAGAAGTATGAACCACTAACCTATTTTCAAATTGTAATTGATTAGAAACTGCAGCAATCGCATTGTCAGAAACGCAAATAATATAAATATCTGCTTCCAAAATTTGAGTAAAATCAGATGTTTGAATGCTCTTTGGGAAATCTTTTGAAATAGTTCTAGAAAAAACTTGAACAACTTCTACTTCAGATACTTTGGAAAAAGCCTGAAATAAATGTGTTGCCACGTTTCCGGAACCTAAAAGAATTACTTTTATCATGTTGCGAATTTAGGAATTTCAAACGCAATATCAAAGTTGAAGTTTAAAAATCAAAAATTTAAATTCTGAAAAACAATATCTAAAAAAATCATAAATAAATTAGAAATTTGAAGCCTTTGTTTTATTTTTGAAAAAAATCTACTGAAAAATGAAAATCGTTATATCACCAGCAAAGTCTTTAAATTTAGATAAGGAACTCCCAACCAAATTATATACGGAATCTGCGTTTTTAAAACAAGCAGAAACCATTCAGAAAACCTTGAAAAACAAGAAGCCAAAACAATTGATGGAATTGATGCATATTTCTGAAAAATTAGGTGAATTAAATTGGCAACGCAATCAAGATTGGCAAATGCCTTTTACTAAAGAAAATGCAAGACCAGCTATTTTTACCTTTGATGGTGATGTTTACACGGGTTTAGATGTTTATACGTTACCGTCTGAGAAATTAGAGGTTTTACAAAATAAATTGCGTATACTTTCAGGTTTATATGGTTTGTTAAAGCCTTTAGATTTGATGCAAGCCTACCGATTAGAAATGGGAACTTCTATCAAAATTGGTACAAAGAAAAACTTGTACGAATTTTGGAAGAAAACCATAACTGACGCTCTAAATTCAGAATTAGAAATAGACGAATTATTTGTGAATTTAGCCAGTAACGAATATTTTTCAGCCATTGATGTAAAGAAACTAAAAGTTCCAGTAATCATACCAGAGTTTAAAGATTATAAAGACGGAAAACTAAAAATGATTTCGTTTTTTGCGAAGAAAGCAAGAGGAATGATGGTTCGTTATATAATCGATACAAATGCAGAAACTATTGATGATTTAAAAGGTTTTAACTATGAAGGTTATGCTTTCGATAGTAATTTATCGGAAGGAAATAAATTAGTTTTTACGAGATAAAAAAATCCCAATCGATTGATTGGGATTTTTTTATTGAAACATATTTTATTAATGCATTGCTTCGCTAATATCAACTTTGTTTTTATTGTTTTTAATTAAAAGTATAATTGGAATACAAACTAAAAACAGAATTCCTAAGTATAAGAAAATGTCCATGTAAGATAGAACTGCACTTTGTTTATTAACACTAAAATCAATTATTTTATGTGCTTTATCTAAGGCTTCGTTTGAGCTAAACCCTTTAGCCATAAAACCATGTTGTAATTGTGTAATTCGATCTTGAACTTGTGTTTTTGTTGCATCAATATTCGCTATTAAATTCATACGATGTTCTTGACTAAATCGAGCAATAAACGTGGTGATAATCGCAATTCCGAATGAACCTCCAAGTTGACGCATCATTCCTGTAAACGCAGCTCCTTCTCCAATACTTTTTCCTTTTAATGTGGATAACGATAATGTCGTAATTGGTACAAATAATAACCCCAAACCTAATCCTCTAATAATTAATGGCCAATACATATATTCTTCTCCTGTGTCTGGTGTCATTACATTATACATCCAAAACGTAAAGAAAAAGAACATTAAGAAACCAAGAGCAACTAAATATTTTTGAGGTACTCCTTTTTGTAATAATTGCCCAATAATCGGCATCATAAAAGCCGTCATCAATGAACTAGGAATTAAAAGTAATCCTGCATCAGTAGCCGTCCAACCTAATATAGATTGTGTGTATATTGGAATAATAAATGTTGAACCATATAAACCAAATCCCATGATAAAACTTAAAATCGTTCCTACTCGTAAATTGGTGTCTTTTAAAACTTTCAGATTGACGATCGGATATTTATAAGTTAATTGCCTCCAAATAAAGAAAAATAAACTGAAGAAACTTACTAAACTTAACGTAACAATCGTTCTATCATTAAACCAATCATCTTGTTGACCGTGTTCTAAAACATATTGTAAGGATCCAATAAATCCAGCTAAAGTTAAAATTCCGTACCAATCGACTTGATTCGCACTTAATTTTTCTCCATATTTCGGGCTTTTTACATATCGTAACGTTAATAATGTGGCGATAATTCCGATTGGAATATTGATATAAAAGATATAAGGCCAAGAATATGTATCCACTAAATAACCTCCTAGTGGCGGACCTAAAGTTGGACCTACGATTACACCCATTCCGTAAATAGCTTGAGCCATTCCTCGCTTTGCAACTGGATAACTTTCGGTAATAATCGTTTGAGACGTTACTAATAAAGCACCACCGCCTAATCCTTGAATAAATCTAAAAATAATTAATTCCCAAATATCAGATGCATTTCCACATAAAAATGATGCAGTTGTAAAAATGATGATGGAAGCCGCAAAATAATTTCTTCTACCGAATTGTTGTGACAACCAACTTGTCATCGGAATTACTATAACATTCGCAATCGCATAAGCAGTAATAACCCAAGCTACATCGGTTAAGGTCGCACCAAGACTTCCACGCATGTCGTTTAATGCTACATTCACAATTGTTGTATCTACAATTTCTAAAAGTGCACATAAAACAGCGGTAATTGTTATTATTACTCGATTAAAACCATATTCAACTAAGCTATCTTCTTGTATGTTTGTTGTGCTTGTGCTCATAATTAATTTAAGTGTACATCAACTTCAACATTCATTCCTGAACGAAGTAAATTGATTTTATCTTTTGCATTATTTGTTGTCAATGAAATTTTAACAGGTAAACGTTGTACTGTTTTTACGAAGTTTCCTGTAGCGTTATCAGGCGGTAACAAAGAGAAACGAGAACCTGTAGCTGGAGAAAATGAAGTAATTGTTCCTTCAAATTTTTCTCCTGGAAA
>JAUMDQ010000124.1:0-2479 GCA_032121715.1 Flavobacterium sp. | reverse complement strand
TCAAATTGCATGCCTTTGGGCTCAATTTGCGCACTTTTTAAGATTTCAACAATACGCTCTTGCATATTGCTGTCAATTTTTACCGTTACTTTTTGTCCAACCACCATTTTGTTCAATTGTGTTTCTTTAAAATTAGCCACAACCCAAACTTCCTCAGAATTAATAATATAAAATAAAGATTGTCCAGGTTGAATTAATTGTCCAGGTTGTAAATCAACAGCTGAAATTTGTCCGTTTGTAGCAGCAGTTACAACTGTATATTTTAAATTTAACATTGCTGCGTCTAAAGCTGCTTTTGCTCTTTCAATATTTGCAGCAGCTACAGAAGTTTGTTTTTGAGAAACATTAGTTCTTGTAACGGCAACATTTTTTTGGAAGTCATTTGCGCTTTTTTGTTGCTTCATCATTTTTAATTGACTTTCCGCTTCTTGTTTCGCTGCTAAAGCTTGTTCGTATTGTTGTTTTGTGATCGATTTGTTTTTATATAAATTTTCAAAACGTTCGAAATCGTTAGAAGCTCTCCATAATTTAATTTGAGCCGATTCGATACTATTAATAGAGGTTTTAGCATTCGCATCGCTAACAAAAACAGTACTTTGAGCCGTTCCAACATCAGCTTTCGAAACTTCAAAAGAACTTTGTGCTGCTAATAATGCTGCTTTTGCTTCTTCAACTTTTACTGTGTAATCTCTATTATCAATCATAAATAAAGTATCACCTTTTTTTACGAATTGATTGTCTTTTACATATATTTTCTCAATAAAACCTGTAACTCTTGGAATTATTGGCGTCATATTTTGTTCTACTTGTGCGTCATCAGTTGTTTCATGCGAAAGGGAATGATTGTATTTATATCCACCATATACCACACCTAAAGTTACTAATGCGATTAGAACAAATGTGAATTTTTTATTGGTTTTCTTTTTTTCCATTTTGAATATATTTTAATTTATTGATTGTGTTAGTTTTCCTTTTTGAAATTGTAATTCGTAATATTTTTGTAAAATATCTGAAGTTGAAATGGTATAATTAATTTTTGCTTGTAATTGCTCAACGTTAGCTTCTAATAAATCATTTGTATTGGATAATCCGTTGTTGTATTTATCTAAGACAATTCTGTAGTTTTCGGTAGCTTGTAATTGTGCTTTTTCGTAAACATTCTTTTGTTTGATAGCTAAATTGTAATTTTCATTGGCTTCTTGAACTTCTTCATTAATTTTTTCGTTTAAAATCGCAATTTTATTTTCTGTTTCAAGTGCTTGACTCTTTGCTTTTTCTACATTCTTTTTATTTTTAAAAATTGAAGAAATATCATAAGAAATTCCAGCACCAAAATTCATCGCATTGGTTACAGTTAAAGCATTTTTCATATCTAAAGCTATATAACCACCAATTAAATTGAATGATGGATAATAATTTCCTTGCGCAATTTTAATGTTATTTTTGGATGCTTTTTGCTGAAAAGTTAAAGCTTCTAAATCTTTTCTTTGTACTGAATTATCAGAAATAATTTGCAACGATTTAAATTCATCTTCCGAAATTTTAATTTTTGTTCCTTCTGGTAATTGTAAGAAGTTTACCAACTGAAAGTTTAATACTGAATTGTTTTTTTTAATGGTTTCTAATGATAATTCGATATTAGATTCTTGTAATTGTGCTTTTAATAAGTCGTTATGAGCTAAAAGTCCATTATCTTCTAATGCTTGAAAATCTACTACACGTTGGTGTGCGCTTTTCAAATTATCTTCCGTTAAAACAATCATTTCTTGCGTTTTATACAAACTAAAATAAAGTTGTGTTACATATAAAGCAATCTCTTCTTTAGTATGTTTTGCGTTGCTGACTTCGGCTAAATTCAAATTTTGAGAAGCTTTAATGCTATTATGTATTTTGAAACCATTAAAAACTGGAACTGTTACATTCGCCTGACCAATAGCTAATTGACTAATATTTATGCCACCACCCGATTCTGGAATAAGATTACCTTTTACATCTGCTTTTGTCAATTTAAAGAATTGTCCAGATAATGTGGCACTTGGTAATTGATTGTTTTTAACTGTTTTTACTTCCCATTCAGAAGTTTTAACTTTAGTATCCGCTAAAATGGCTTGATAGCTTTTAGTGGTTCCTAAATTAATAGCTTCTTTAAGTGAAAGTGGTTTGTTTTCTTGAGCTTGGATATATCCAATTGAAAACAGCGCTAGAATTGTAATTTTGTTGATATTCATTATTATTTGATTAACATTCCTAATATTACATTGGTTATTTCTTCTTTGAAATCATTTAAAATGTAATTTTCAAACTCTTTTTCGTTTTTTAAATTCAGCATTTCATAATAAAATTTCTTATTATTATAAATCTGTGAAAAAGTTCCAATAATTATGGCTGGAATTAGAAGTGTATTGCATTCCAATTTAAAAACATTTGCTTTTTGTCCTTCAGCAATTATGTTTTCTAGAAGTAATAAGTTTTTTCGTTT
>JAUMDQ010000123.1:5630-6974 GCA_032121715.1 Flavobacterium sp. | reverse complement strand
TGCAGGAATCAACCACAATATTGACGAAATGATTGAGCAACGTAAAAACGCCAATAATTTAGACAATACAGAAAAAATGGCTGCAGCGTATTGCAATAAAGTAAAACCTTATTTTGAAGTAATTCGTGAACACTGCGATAAATTAGAACTTTTAGTGGATAACAGTATTTGGCCATTAACTAAATACAGAGAATTGTTTTTTATTAAATAATTTTGTTTATAAATATGTTAAAAGCTTATCAGAAATGGTAAGCTTTTTTTTGGTTAATAAAATAAAAAACCATACTTTTCGACTGTTCTAAACTAACTAACCTATGCGTTATTTTATATTAATGCTAACTTTCTCATTATCTGCCTATTCGCAGGAAAATTTTACTTTGTATTTCGATACAGATAAATATGTTTTAAATGAAAATCAGAATGAAATTTTTAATAATTTTCTAAAAAAGAAAGATATTAAGGTAAATAAAGTGACTGGATTTTGTGATTTTAGAGCTAGTAATGCTTACAATTATCAATTAGGATTAAATCGTGCGAATACGATTTTAAATTTACTTCCAATAGTAGATAAATCTACTGTTTTAGTTGCTTCAAAAGGAGAAGAATTCAAACAAAAAGCAGATTTGTCATTAAACAGAAAAGTAGAAATTGAATACGAAGTAAATACCGTAATCATTGAAAGTATTCCAACTAAAGAAATTGAAATAATTGAAAAACCACTTGTTGAAGAAACAGTAATTGACGAATATCCAACACCGCTACAAAAGAAAATTATTGAAAGTAAAGTGGGTGATAAAATCTTACTCAATAATTTAAATTTCTACGTAAGAACAGCAGAATTTTATCCAGAATCGGTTCCTTTTTTAGAAGATTTATATGAAGTTTTAGAGAAAAATTCGAATATAAAAATTGAAATTCAAGGACATATTTGCTGTACGCCTGGAAGAGATGTCGAAGAGTTCTCATTAAGAAGATGTATTGCGGTTTATGACTTTTTAGTGGATTACGGAATTTCTCCAGACAGAATGACTTATGTTGGTTTTGATGCTACACAACCGCTTTTTCCAATTCCAGAAAAAAATGAAGAACAACGAAAAGCCAATCGTAGAGTGGAAATTATGATTTTAGAAAAATAATCTGTTACAAAATATAAAAACGCTATACTAATACTATAGAAATTGAAAATGCTTGTTAGAAATTACAAGCATTTTTTGTACAATAATTTCTGAAGGTTTGAGTTATAGTATCTGTTCTTCGCATTAAAGTACCATGGGATGACTATAGAGGGGGTAAGATAAGATTGAATTACACAAAAAGGCACAAATAATCCCTGAGGTAAAGAGG
>JAUMDQ010000123.1:0-5620 GCA_032121715.1 Flavobacterium sp. | reverse complement strand
TTTTATGAAGTCGGTTTTAGTAAGTTTATTTTGTGTTTTCTTTTTAAATTCTTTTGCGCAGAAAAAAATGACGCTTTTTTTTGATACGAATTCAAGTGAATTAAGTAAAAAAGAATTGGTGAAGTTTAATACTTTTGTGAAAACTAAAGATTTAAAAATAGTAAAAGTTGTTGGGTTTTGTGATTTAAGATCTTCTAGCCAATATAACGATTCTTTAGCTATGGAAAGAGCTAATTTTGTTGCTAATTTACTGCGATTGACTACTTTTAATGCTGTTTTTGAAGTCAAATCTAAAGGAGAAAATTTTAATCAGTTAAAAGATTTAGATAAAAACAGAAAAGTGGAAATTTATTTTAAAATAGAAAAAGAAACTTCGATAAAAATTAATAGCGATAAAGAATTATCTGATGTTATTGCTAAGTCTAAAATTGGTGATAAATTAGTTTTAAAAAACTTAAATTTTTATGATAGAACCGATGTATTATATCCAGAATCATATAAAATTAGAGAAGAATTATTAAAAGTTTTAAAAGAAAACCCAAAACTTAAAATTGAAATTCAAGGTCATATTTGTTGCTTTTCTGGAAAAGATGAAGAAGAAATTGCCTTAAAACGTTGTATTGGAACAGTAGAATATTTAGTGATTAACGGAATTGAGAAATCGAGATTAAGATATAGAAGTTTTGATGCGACTCAACCTATCTATAAAATTCCAGAAAAAAATGAAGAAGAACGAAAAGCCAATCGTAGAGTTGAAATTTTAATTCTAGATAAATAAAGCAATTGCAAAATTTCATAAATGGAAAAAATTTATATTTTACTATTTACATTTTTAATGAATTCTTCTTTTGCTCAAGAAACTATTTCATTTTATTTTAACTCTAATAAATTTGAATTAGTATCTCAGGAACTTGAAAATTTAAATTTTTGGATTCAAGAAAACAAACAATCAAAAATTCTTTCTATAGTTGGAATGACTGATGAAAAAGGAACTGTTACTTTTAATGATGAATTATCTTTCAAAAGAATTGATTTCGTTGTAAAACAGATAAACAATCAAATACAATTTAGAGAAGATTTTAAATCAATTGGATTAGGCGAATCAGCTTTGTTGTCAAATGAAGACGCAGAAAATAGGAAAGTAACAATTTACTTTTTAGAAAAAAAAGAGTTGTTTTTTGAAGAATTTATTATAAATGACTATAAAATTGCAAAACAATTAGATACTATAAAAGTAACTGATGTTGAAAAGCTAAATTTATCAACAAAATTGAGTCTTGCTGAAGTTGTTGAAAAAGTTCCAACCGGAGCTTTGTTTACATTAGAAGATATTCAATTTCAATTTGACTCTGCTGTTTTATTATATAATGCTAAACTGCAATTAGATAAATGGTTGAAAGTTTTGAATGATAATCCAAATATTAAAATAGTTGTTCAAGGTCATATTTGTTGCATTCCAATTGATGATATATTTCTTTCATCGCAGAGAGCACAAGCAGTTATGAATTATTTTCTTGAAAAAGGGATTTCACCAAATAGATTACAATATGTTGGTTATGGTTCAACTAAGCCAAAATATAAAATTCCGGAAAGAAACGGTTATGAAGCTTTAATGAATCGTCGTGTGGAAATTTTAATTGTCGATAAATAATTGGCATAGTTTTTAATCTTATATTTGTAAACCTCAAATCATAAAACATTTTAAATGATGAAAATTCTATTTGCTTTTGCCTTTTTTCTGTTACCAATTACCTTTTTTGGTCAAGAAAGTGTGTCGTTTTATTTCGAAAACAACAAATCTGCATTAAATCAAGTTGAATTAGTGAAATTAAACAAATGGATTTCTCTAAACAAAAAATCAAAAATTCTTTCCATTACAGGTTCTACAGATGAAGTAGGTTCTTCAGGTTATAATGATACCTTATCTCAAAAACGTGTCGATTATATTTTTAATAAAGTCAAGGTTTCGGTAAAGATTCGTGAAGATTTTAAATCGATTTCTCTTGGAGAAAAAGGCGCGAAGTCGAAAACCAAAGCCGAAAACAGAAAAGCAGTAATCGTTTTTTTACAAGAAAAAGATTTAGCCAAAGAAGCGGAATTAATCAAACCAAAAGTAGTAGTGGAAGTTCCAAAAGATATTCCAACTAACGGATTAACGCCAATCGAGGAAAAAGACATGAATTTCCCAGAAGGTGCGACTTTAGCCGAAAAAATCGAGTTATCTCGACCAGGAACTCTAATTGTTTTACCAGAAATTCAATTCTATAAAAATTCATTCGGAATTATGCCTTCTTCGCAAAGAGAAGTGTTTGAATTGATCCGTATTATGACAGAAAACCCAAGACTACATATCGAAATTCAAGGTCATATTTGTTGCGTAGATAGCGATGTTAGAAATTTATCTTTAGATCGTGCCAAACAAGTACGTCGCGTGTTACAATCGAATTACATTTTAGAACGCCGCGTAAAAGTAAAAGGTTTTGGTGTTACGAAACCGAAATTCGCTATTCCAGAAGCAACGGAAGAACAAGCAGCTGCGAATAGAAGAGTAGAAATAATGATTTTGGAGAAATAAAATGTCTTACGAACAAAATTTATTTCCCTATACAAAAAACGTTAAGCCTAATTTTATTAAAATTGTTTTAGTTTTAATTGTGTTAAGTATTTTTGGAGTTTCATTAGCTTATGATGCAATTGTTGTTCAAAAATTAAAGGAAATAATTGTTCAACCTTCTGTGAATTTTTTCTTAATAGGGTCAACTGCTATTCTTGGTGGTGGCGTTTTAGAATGGATTATTTGGTTAGCCAATCCAGTTTGTTTGATTTCAATCGTGATGTTTTTATATAATGACAAGCAATTGAAAAAAGCTTTACAATTGAATTTTATAGCTTTAATTTTAAGTAGTTCCTTTTATTTTTGGAAGGAAATTTTAATTTCAGAAAGTGGCGCAACTGGTAAAATAATTTCTTTTGAAAAGGGTTACTATTTGTGGGTTGCGAGTATTTTTATCTTACTTATATTTCAGTTGATTTATTATATTTCAGTTGAAAAAATCAAAACATAATTTATTTATTCTTTCTCTTGACAACACTTCCTCTTGGTTCATTGCCTTCATGAAGTGCCGTTTCAGAATGTAAAAACTTTGCCGCTTCAGCAGAATCTTTAACTTTTATTGTGCTTCGTTCAAGCATTTCTGCTTCGAAATCGGTTAAGACACTTTTTCTAATTCCAATTTCTCTCCAGTTCGATGAAGGTTTGCATTTTTTTGTGATTTCCCGAGCTAGTTTCAAAGCATCCAATAGCGCTTGATTCGCGCCTTGACCTTTAAACGGACTCATAGGATGAGCCGCGTCTCCAATTAAAGTCACGTTTTTTCCTTTCAATAATAATTCTGAAGTGAGTAATTCTCTATCATAAACTGGATAACCAGAAATTTGTGCTTCCAAAGTTGCCGCTAATATTTGTGGAATAGGAGCGTGCCATTGTGTTCTTTTGCAAGCTTCTTTTTTTAAAGCTTTTGGACCTTTTGTGCTCAATTCTTTAGCTTCTTTTTCTGATATTGGAAAACTAAGTTGCCACATCACGGAATTAGAATCATAAGGCATTATGTAAATTCGCTCGTTTCCATTCGCAGTTTGAAATACAGTTGCCGAATCAAGTAAGGAACTTTCAACATCTTCTAATGCACTCAAAGGACAAATTCCTAAAATTACAATACAATCTAAATAACGTAAAGGTGTACTTTCTTCACCAATCAGTAATCTTCTTACCGAACTACGAATACCATCGGCTCCAACTAAAATATCAGCTTTCATGTTATTAATCTGACCATTTACTTGAAAACTCAAATCAACACCATTATTATTATTATTATTATTATTATTATTATTATTATTATTATTATTATTATCTTTAAAATCAATTAATTGGTGTCCCCACTCAACTTTATTGTTTGCTCCAAGTTGTTCAAGTAGTGTTAATCGCAAAGATTGCCTTGAAATATGTATGTTTGTTTTCTTAGGAAAAGTTTTTGTTTCTGATGGCAACCATTTTCTCATTCCCCACTCGCCAATCACTTTTCCTTCCGTGTTATGAACCAAATGTTTTGTAGAAACAACACCTTCTTTTAAAGAAATAATTCCAAAACTTTTTATGGCTTTACTAGCTTGTTGTAAAGTCAAACCATAACCTTGAGATCTATCCGAAAAATTATTATCACGTTCATAAAGTGTAAACGGAATTCCGCGATGTAAACAAGCTACAGCTAGTGCGACTCCACCAATACCAGCGCCAATTATAGCAATGTGTGGATAGTTTTCATTGTCTGCAATTGGAAAATTATCTGAAGAAACTAAACCAGATCCAGAGCAATTTGAGCAAGAAAGTTGTTCCGCTTTTGGTTTAATTGGAGCAGTTCCTTTTTTATTTGTTTTTTCAAATTCATCGCATGCCAACTGATAGCCAAGAAGCGCTTTCTTGCTGAGCTTCCGACTTTTTTTACCCAAACCTTTGCAATTTTTACAAATAGTCCAACTAATAGATGAATTTTCTAACTTTTTCAATTATTATTTTATTGATTCAATATAAAACTTAGCTGCAAAGGTTGTAAAATTTTCTGTTATATCATTTGTTCCTAAATTGATTTGTTTCGAATTGCCTAATTCCTTAATTATTTATATCTTTGCCGCACACAACAAACAACACCACAATAATGAGTTCTGAAACGAGCCAACGCTACAATCTTAGAGGAGTTTCTGCTTCTAAAGAAGACGTGCATAATGCTATTAAAAACATCGACAAAGGATTGTTTCCTCAAGCATTTTGCAAAATTATCCCAGATTATTTAACGAATGACGAAAAGTATTGCATCATTATGCATGCTGATGGAGCAGGTACAAAATCGGCTTTAGCCTATATGTATTGGAAAGAAACGGGTGATATTTCAGTTTGGAAAGGTATTGCTCAAGATGCATTAATCATGAATATTGACGATTTATTATGTGTTGGTGCAACCGATAATATTTTGTTATCTTCAACTATTGGAAGAAATAAAAACTTAATTCCAGCTGAAGTTATTTCAGCCATCATCAACGGAACAGAAGAATTAATTGCTGAGTTAAAAAAACACGGCGTGACAATTCATTCAACTGGTGGCGAAACGGCTGATGTGGGTGATTTAGTTCGTACAATCATTGTAGATTCTACAGTAACAGCTCGTATGGAAAGAAATAAAGTCATCAATAATGCCAATATTCAAGCTGGCGATGTGATTGTTGGTTTAGCTTCTTTCGGACAAGCCACTTACGAAACCGAATACAATGGAGGAATGGGAAGTAACGGTTTAACTTCTGCTCGTCATGATGTTTTTGCTAAATATTTAGCTGATAAATATCCTGAGAGTTTTGATGCTGCTGTTCCTAACGAACTAGTATATTCTGGACAAACGAAATTGACTGATGCTGTTGAAAATAGTCCAATTGATGCAGGGAAATTAGTATTATCTCCAACAAGAACGTACGCTCCAGTTATTAAGAAATTATTAGATACTTATACACCAAATCAAATTCACGGAATGGTGCATTGTAGTGGTGGTGCACAAACAAAAGTATTACATTTTGT
>JAUMDQ010000122.1:0-4738 GCA_032121715.1 Flavobacterium sp. | reverse complement strand
GTCAATTCGCCAAACAAAACCTCGAAGTCGCCTTGCATTTTTAGGGAAATCTTTATCTGGATACGTATCGCTTTCTATTTTTTTAAATGAAGTTAGTTCGATAATTTTATTGTCTTCCAATTGCATGTTAATGCTGCTCGAAACCCCTTTGTCAATTCCAACCATTTCATTGGCATCGTTATACATGAAGTAGATTTTCTCAGTATTTTTGATTAAATCGACTTCGTATAATTTATTTTCTCTAAATTTTCCATACAAAAACTGTCCTTTCACTTGGTTGTAATTGTCTTCACCAATCGTGTCTTTTTGAATTAAAAACGCATTGTTTAGGATTTTTAACGAATCTAATTTTTCGGTTTTATTGTTTCCAATTAAATGAATTTCGTCTCCTGTCATTTGGTTGTCGCTATTCCAAATTACGGGTTTTCCGATTAGTTTTGTCAATTGCGTTTTATTGTTGGAATGAATAGAATCACATTTTCCACTCATGTCGGTTTTGAAAAAGCGAACGTTGTTAAAAGCTCTAATAGTTCTGTCTTCAATTGGTCCAGTTACTAATATTTTTTTTCCGTGTAAATACATCGTGTCTTTTTCTACCAATGTTTTTACTAACGCTTTTTTTGTAATAAACATCGAATCTTTTTTGGTTCCTCCAATATTTCTGTAGACTTCTGCATAATGTCCAGTCGCAATCATGTTGTTGATTGTGTCTGTAATTCTTACATTATTTGTGGCTTTCGCGAAATTTTTCTTTCGGTCGTAATTGATAATATCGCCTTCTACTTTTCGATTGTTATATACGATATTCGATTTATCGAGCAATCTTCCCACATCATTTTTAGTATCGTAAAAAGCTTTTGTAGTATTGATTATGTTTTCTTTACTGGTAATTGTGCTTGGGCCATATACATATGCGTGACCCGAATTATCATAAAAATCTAAATTGTTAGTTTTGATAGTTACTTGTGGATTTACGACAGTTACCGCCGTTTTGAAAGAATATTTTTTTGATGTTATATTATATTTTCCAAATTTACTTTTTAACGTATTTTCTTTGTTTACGATAGTTCCTCCGCTTTTGAAATAAGCTTCTTGTTTGTTTCTGTCGAAGTGAATGGTGTCAGTTGTTAAGTTGGAATCTGGAGAACGTAAATTTACATTTCCAGTTGCAATTGCTTGTAATGTTTTTCCATTGTATTCGGCATAACGACTGTTCATAACAATAGTATCGCCTTGGTTTAATTGTACGTTTCCGAAAGCTTTTATATAATCTTCGTCAGTATAATGATATGCTTTATTACAATTTATTAGTACTCCATTATGTTGCACTTGAACATTTCCTGTAAATACAATTGCACCTGGAATTTCATTTTGGTTTTTATCAATAAAATCGGAATGTAAAATTCTAATTGCATTCGGATTTGCTGGTGGTGAAGTTTCAAAAGGTGTTTGTGCATTTCCAATTACTATGGAGAATAACAAAACGACAGCAGATATATATTTTCTCAAGGTTTCTATTTTTTGTCAAATTTAAGTAAAATGTATAAAAATGAGTAGGTATTAAGAATATTTTATGGTTTTATAAATAAAAAACTCCGACAGAGTTTTGAACTGTATCGGAGTTTAGTATGTTTTTTTTAATTACTTTTTTATGAATTGACTTGTGCTAAAACCTTCGTTGGTGTTAATTTTTATAAAGTAGTTTCCAGTTTTTAATTGTGAAACATCAACTTTCAAAGCATTTCCAGTTTGTACCGTTACCAATTGTCCAATTGTATTATAAATTTGAATTGAATTTATCTCAATTGCAGATTTCAAATTGATATTTAATTCGCTAGTTGTTGGATTTGGATGCAAACTGAAATAATTCGCAAATTCCAAACTTGGATTACTTAAAGCCGCAATTGTTGTTATTGCTGTATTGGTAACAATCGGGAAGTTATAATCGAAATAAATATTTGCCGTATTACTAAACGTATTTCCAACGACTAAAGTTGGTAAAGTTTTTATTTTAAAAGCAATGTAACCGTCATTGTTTGCATCATCAAAAGGTAAATTGATATTTTCAAAAATGAATTCCACTTTGTTTCCTGAAATTCTTGTCACATAATTATGACTTGCATTTAAAGGAATTAAGCTTGAAATATCAAATTTAGCCGTGTCAATAATATCTTTTACTACGATATTTTCTGCTGGGAATGTTCCAGTGTTTTCAAAACGAATTACATAATGTACAAATTCTCCAATTTTATCAGGACTAATATAATTTCCTTCTAAACATGTTTTGTCATTTGGATCATAAGAGTTTACAACGGTTTGATTTAAAACAAACGTATTGTCAGAAGGCATTTCATCTGTATTTGTTATGGTGTTTGTAGCAGTAAAATTCAAAATATCACCACCGTTTACAGCAGGGGTTTCCATTGGTGAATTTACATTCAATACAACATTTATCTCTTTAGTTTCGAAAGGTTGTAGATTACTATAGTCGAAACTTAAATTATTTGTAGTTTGGGTTGTAAAAGCTGGATTTGTTGAAACAACATCTAAAACAGCATCATCAAATTGCAAATTAATAGTTCCATTTTCAATTTGATTTCCTTTGTTTTTGTAAATGATTTTATAAAAAGCATCGAAACCTGGTCTAGCTACCTCAATAGGAATAATTGAAACTTCAACATCATGATGATTTCCATTTGGTGTAATGCAAAAATTTTGTGTAAACGGACTTGTTTCAGTTGGAAAATTTACCACAACATTTGTTGGAGAAACAGTAAAATAACTTGGGTTCTCTAATATTGGTGTTATGTTGTGAGTGCCAGCTTGTACAGGTAAGAAATAATTACCAGTATTATCTGAAATCAACGTTCCTGTTGTTGTTCCATTAGTAATCGAAAATTTAAGATTTGGAAAAGTGTTGTCATTACTATCACAACCGTCATTTTCATTATCAAATTTTTGTTGGCCTTGAATAGTGTAATATAGACCACCTGGAACAAATGAACAATAAGAATTTACTTGACAATTGGTGTAGCCATAATTAGCAATTTTTGATTGAATATAAAAAATTTCATTTGGTAAATCATCTACACATATATATTGTAAATTTGGACAATCACCGAAAAAAAGACCATTAAGAGGATAAACAGCTTCTGGATAAAGATTATGTTTTCCGTTTTTAATATTTAAATAAACAAGATTAGGATTATTTGAAATATCAACACCGTTAATATGATTTCTTATTATATTACTTAAATCTAAGCTTGTGAAATTATTGTTTCTACAATCTAAACGAAGAAAAACTTCTGGATATAAAAAGTTAATAGATGTAAGTGAATTATTACTACATTTTACACTATATATTCTTGGAATTGTTAAGTTGGTTAATAAATTATTAGAACATTGTAAGACACCAGCTACACTAGGATTATTAGGTAATATCAGTGAAGTTAGTAAATTATTATTACATTCTATTAGTTCAAGATTCATATTTGGAGTTAAATCCAAATTGCTTAATTGATTTCCGCTACAACTTAAATATCTTAGATTAGTTAAGTTGCTTATATTTAGTGTTGTAAGTGAGTTTGTGTAACAATATAACGTTGTTAGAAAGGTTAAATTAGTTATATTCAAATTTAGAATTTGGTTTTCTGAGCAATTTAAAATTTGTAGATTTAAAAATTGACTTACATTTAAGTTTGGAATTTGATTTCCAGAATAGTCTAATTCAACTAAAATTAAAGGATTAGTTACAGATAAATTGGTCAATAAATTATAACTACAATTTAGATTTGTTAAATTCACTAAACTGTTTAAATTTAATGTACTTACATTGTTGAAAGACAAATTTAGGTTAGTAATATTTACAAAATTTTCAATTCCGTCTAAAGAACTAATCAAATTTGTATTGGGAAGTCCAGTTTCAGAATTTAGATTATTTACATCTAAACCATAAACATTTTGAGCCTCAGTAATTTCAATTTCGCCATTGTTATTTGCATCTATTTTGAAAAAATCGCCAGCAAGGTTTTTTGCAATATTAAATTCTGTTGATGCTTGTAAAAGTTTGGCTTTAAAATTAGCATCTGGGAAATTGATGATTTGTGCATTTGCGCAAATTGTACTAATTACTAAGATCAGTGTAAAAGTAAGTTTCTTCATAATAGTTTTGTTTATTGTTAGATGCTAAACTTTGCAAATAGTTGCGTCTAATTATAAAAAAAATTAAGAAAATTCTTATTTAACAGGTAAGTGTTTGGTTTTTAAGATACTATTTGAACAAAAAAAATCCCGATTGCTCGGGATTTAATTAAAATTACTCTTTTATGAATTGACTTGTACTAAAACCTTCATTGGTATTAACTTTAATAAAGTAGTTTCCAGTTTTTAAATGTGAAACATCTACTTAAAAAGCATTTCCAGTTTTTACGGTAACCAATTGACCAATTGTGTTATAAATTTGAATTGAGTTAATTTGAATTGTCGATTTTAAGTTGATATTTAATTCGTTAGTTGTTGGATTTGGATACAAACTAAAATATGTAGCAAATTCGAAACTTGGATTGTTTAAAGCCGCAATTGTTGTTGTTGCTGTATTGGTAACAATTGGGAAGTTGTAATCGAAATAAATGTTTGCGGTATTACTAAATGTATTTCCAACCACTAAACTTGGTAAGGTTTTAATTTTAAATGAAACATAACCGTCATTTGTGGCATCATCAAAAGGTAAATTGATGTT
>JAUMDQ010000121.1:0-3131 GCA_032121715.1 Flavobacterium sp. | reverse complement strand
ATATACAATTCCAGCATTTGTAATTTCGAATTTAATTTTTGAGTTTTCAAAAGTTGTACTTGTGACAGGAATACCTGCTACTTTTTGGTCTGGACTGTCCATTGTTGCACTATATCCATTGTCTGATTTTGTTACATTAAAAGCAAGTCTTAATTGTGTGCCTTGTATTTTTAAAGCGCCATTCCATTTTCCTGTAATGTCTTGGGCGGTTACTGTAAAAGAAGTTAGTAGTGTAAGTATAAAAATTGAAATTGTCTTCATGTTAATTTTGTCTTTTTTTTGATTGTTATTTGTTTAGTGAAAATTTCTGTTGGCTTGTTAAACTTTTTATATTAAGGTATTTATACCTCAAGTAGGAGAAGTTTTGTGAAATAAATTTCCGATGCCCAAACTTACAAAAAAACTTACAAAATAAAAATCCTGAAAGCAGCAACTTTCAGGATTTTTAAGATAGGGATTATATATTCGTGCAAACGCCTGTTATGCGTTGGCAAAATGTTCAATTTTAGAAAAAGTAACCTATAGAAACTTGTAATACACCATTTCTATATTTGTCTGAATCACCTTTTATATTATTTATGTTAGATAAACCAAAATTATAACGAGCTCCAAAATTAAGTCCGTTTTCTAATTTATAGCCTAGTCCTAGATTTGCTCCAAAATCAACTTTTTTAAAACTATCTTTTACATCTATACTTTCACTTTTAGCATTAAATAAATAACCAACTTGTGGACCAGCTTCAAGACTTAATTTTTTGTAAACATAATATTTTGCCATCAAAGGCACGTTGATATAACTTAAAGCTACAACTTCTTTATCATAACCATACCCTTGTCCGGAATACAAAATTTCAGGTTGAAAAGAGAATTTTTTTGTAATAGAAATTTCACTCATAACTCCCAAATTAAAAGCTGTAACAGTTTCTAATTCACTGGTGTTGTTTCCGCTAATGTTAGCAAGATTAAAACCTCCTTTAACTCCAAATTTAATGTCTTGAGCATTAACATTTGAAAACCCAAAAACTGCTAAGGCAGTCACTAAAAGTAATTTTTTCATAATATAAAATTGTTTAATTTGATCACAAAGGAAACCTATTTATTGAATTAGAAATTTTTTTTAAAATAGTTTTAACTCTTTTAACGAAGTTTAAGAAATAGATTAACAAAGCCTTAAGTTTTAATTAAGATACTATTTTAAAATTGAGGTTGATTTTAAGTTTTTTGATATTGTATTGTTTACTGTAGTGTTGAATTTTAATGTTCTTCTTTAAAATAGGGTAGAACATGAGTTTACTTATTATGAAGTCGCATTTTCCAAACCTACAAGAATTCTCACAAACTAAAAAATCCTGAAAGCAGCAACTTTCAGGATTTTTAAATATGTATTAGAAATGTATTAGAAACGTATTATTTTTTCACAATAATAATAAACTCGCTTCGTCTGTTAATTTGGTGTTCTTCTTCGGTGCAAAGGTGGTCGTCGCATTTTACTTTTGGTTTGCTTTCTCCAAATCCTTTAGCGGTGATGCGAGAAGCGTCCACGCCATTTTTAAGAAGGTAATCTCTTGTAGCTTTTGCACGGTTGTCTGATAAATAGACGTTGTATTTGTCGGTTCCTCTAATATCTGTGTGTGAGCCAATTTCTAAGTTAATTTGTGGGTAACGTTGTAATTTGTCTACTAACTTTTTCAAGTGTACTTCTGCATCTGGTCTGATGTTAAACTTATCGTAATCAAACAAAATCTCAGGTAAATCGAACATTAAAACGCCGTTATCCGTAATTACTTTTGGATCGCCTTCTTCTTCAATTAGTTTTTCTAAGAACGTTTGTGGTACACGTTGCATTTTTACAATTTGCTCGTTGCGTTTGTTTCCATTGTCTAAAATAGTAAACGTTACCTCAGCAGGAATGTATTTTGGATGCGTAGCTGTAATTTTATACGTTCCCGGTTCTAAATCGAACTTAAAATCAGCTAAATCGCTTACGGTAATTTCATTTATTTTTTTGCCTTTGTCGTTAAAAACGGTAATCATGGCGCTTTCAATTAGTTTATCAGTTTCCGCATCTTTTACCAAACCTTCTACATAATAATTGAAGTTTTCAATGGTTTCCAATTGCGTGAAACTATAAATGTCGTCGTCACCTTTTCCGTCTGCTCTGTTAGAAGAAAAGTAGCCTTTTTTAGTCACAGTGTTTAAGGTAAAAGCGAAATCATCTGCGCTTGTATTGACTGGTAAACCTACGTTTAAAGGTTTTTTATAACTTCCTGATTTTTCTTTTTCGGTTACAAAAACATCTAATAAACCAAAACCTGTATGTCCATCTGAAGAGAAATATAATTTGTCATCAGCAGCGATAAAAGGGAAGTGCTCTCTGTTTTTGGTGTTGATGGTTGTCCCTAAATTAATAGGTTTTCCGAAACTCCCATTTTCTTTAATATCCACATAAAAGATATCGAAAGAACCGTTTGTTCCTGGCATATCTGAAGAAAAATACAATTTCGTATTGTCTGCATTTAATGACGGATGCATTACAGAATATGTCGTGCTGTTTAATTTAAAAGGGCGAACGTTTGTCCATACATTGCCTACTAAATCTGCCATGTAAATTCCTAAATGCGTAATTTTTTCGTCGTCTTTTTTACGTTTACCGTCTTCGTTGATGTTTCTTGTGAAATAGATGGTTTTTCCATCATTTGAAAACGCTACGTTGGCTTCGTGAAGTTTCGAATTTAATACCTCTGAAAATGGAACGGAAGTCGCCTCAACTTCATTGTTGGTTATATTCGCTACGAATAAATCTAAATAGTTTTGTTGTGTCCACGTGTATTTTTTTGCTGATTTCGCATCTCTAGAAGGTGACGTAAAAACCAATTGGTTGTTGAATTCTGTGGCACCAAAATCAGATTGTGCGGTGTTTACATCTAAGTTTTTAATCTCAAATTTATTCCCTTGATTTTTGATGTTTTCTAGTTTATCGATATTCGCTTTGTAAACTGTTTCAGGTACATCTTTGTTGTAAATTCTCATCCATTTGTTGGCTTCTTCTGTGTTCCCAGTCGCTTTTAAGGATTGCGCATATTTGAAAATGTACGAGTTGTCTGTAGACTCTTTATACTTTTCTAATAGTA
>JAUMDQ010000120.1:703-4343 GCA_032121715.1 Flavobacterium sp. | reverse complement strand
AAATGCAATTCGAACAAATTTTTTCCACATATAAATTATATTAAATCGGCCAATTCTGTGCCTGTTAAACTGCCAATTGCAACTCCCATTCCGCCCAATCGAACGCCACAAAATACATTGTTGGAAATGGCTTCAACTATTGGGTTTTTTGAAGCGCCAAGTCCCATAATTCCGCTCCAGCGATGTTCAATTTCAAAAGGAGTGTTCGGCAAAATTACATTTTTTAGTAAATCTTCCAAGCGATTTTGAATTATTTCAGTAGTTTCTAATGAAGTTGTAGTTTCCCCTTCAAAATCGAGGTTTCTTCCGCCGCCAAAAAGTATACGATCATTAATATTCCTAAAGTAATAATAGCCTTGATCTAAATGAAATGTGCCTTTGATGTGTAAGTTTTCAATTGGTTTCGTAATTAAAACTTGTGCTCTAGCTGGTTTTACCTCGTTGCTAGTTAATTCTGCTGCAAAACCATTTGTAGTAAAAAGTAGTTTTTTGGTTTTGAAAGTTACGTTATTTGTTACAACTTCAACGGTATCATTCAGTTCTTGATGCGTTGAAACAGTTTGATTATTTAATATAAGAATGTCATTTTGAATAGCTTTCTTCAACAATGCTTGCATCATATTTCCGGTATCAATTTGACCTTCGAACTCATTGAAAATTAAATATTCAAAAGTGTTTTTAAAATCGAATCTATCGAAAACTTTGGAATACACTTCCGACTTAAATAATGGGCGAACAATATCGTTGATGAAAGGAATTTTGGAAATACAATCATTGTAAAGTGCTTTGTCTTCTTTTAAGAAAACTTCGTAACCACCAAAAGGTTTATAATCTATGGCAGCGTCACCTAAGTTTTTACGAAGCAATTGTAAGCCCGAAAATCTTTTCTGGATTAACTGAATTACTTCTTCTTCAGTATGTGATTTTAAATCGGAAATAATTTCAGAAACACTACCAAAACAAGCAAATCCAGCATTTTTAGTACTGGCACCTTGTGGTAAAATGCCTCTTTCTAAAATTAAAATCTTAGCATTAGGAAATCGTTCTCTCAACCGAATTGCCGTATGTAAACCGACAATTCCGCTTCCTACAATGGTATAATCCACGTTGGAAAACCAGTTTTTTATTTCCCAATAGCTTAATTGCATAACTTATTTTTCTTAGAGAAATTAGTTCGAATTATTCATCACCCGTTTTATCTGCATTTTCTAATCTTTTCGATTTAATGGCTTTCATTACTAATGGAAGTGTAGTAGCTACAACTAATATAATGATGATTTTTTCGATATGATGTTTTAAATCGATATCAAATTTTTCTAAAAAGAAACCGTATAAATAGTGACCAGAGAAAACCAAAATAAACGACCATAAAATAGAACTTAATATATTGTAAAACATGAATTTACTTTTTTTCATGTGAACAATACCAGCAATAATAGGTACGAATGTTCTAACGATTGGTAAAAAACGAGCAAAAACAATAGCTACGCCACCGTGTTTTTGAAAGAAACTTTCTGATTGGTATAAGTATTTTTTCTTGAAGAAAAACCCGTCTTCTTTTTGGTACAAGTTTTTGCCATAAACTGATCCAAACCAATAGCCAAAAATATTTCCTATAATTCCAGATAGCGCAATTAAAGTCGCTACAATAAATACAGGTGAATAACCTTGAGGTAAGAAAGTTAAAGGTTGTGCTAAAGCTTCAGCATAAATTCCTGATAAAAACAATAAACTATCACCAGGTAGGAAAAAGCCAATAAACAGGCCGGTTTCAGCAAAAATAATAAACAGAACGACGTAGATTCCAATAGGAACACCGCCTAATTCTAGGTTAATGTAAAATTCTGGATTAAAAAGTTGCGACAACCTAAACTCTTGGTCAATTTCTTGAGCTTGTATGAAAAAGTTGGATTTTAAAATATTAAATATGTCTAAATTAAATTTCATTTGTTTTATTTTTTTAGCGGTAATTTAATATATCGCTATTTTATTTTTGTGTGTTTATTTGTGCTATCGTTTACTCGTTTGCGATTTCGTTTTTCGCTTCGTGTTTAGATTCCCATTTGTCAATTGCAGCTGTTGAAAGTGCGTTTCCTAGTACATTAGTCATACTTCTAGCCATATCGCAAAAATGGTCAATTGGCAAAATTAAGGCGATTCCTTCTGGTGGAATACCAAACATCGCACATGTAGCAACTACCACAATTAATGAAGCTCTCGGTACGCCAGCAACTCCTTTACTTGTTAGCATTAAAACTAAAAGCATAGTAAGTTGTTCTGGTACGGTCATTTCAATTCCATAAACTTGCGCAATAAAAATACTGGCAAAAGTCATATACATCATACTTCCGTCAAGGTTAAACGAATAGCCCAGCGGCAATGTGAACGATACAATTTTTGGCTGACAACCGAAACGTTCTAATTCTTCAACCATTTTTGGAAAAACGGCTTCTGAACTCGTGGTTGAAAAAGCAATTAATAAAGGGCTTTTAATTCGTTGTAACAATACAAACAATCGTTTTCCTAAAATTAAATAACCAACTGTTAATAAAATCAACCAAAGTATGATGATTCCAACCAAAAACGCACCTAAATATTTAGCGTAAAGTTCAAATACTTCAAAACCATGTTTCGCAATTGCACTTGCAACTGCTCCTAAAACTCCTAATGGAGCCGTCCACATGATGTAAGATACCATTTTTAAAACCACGTGAGCCGTTGTGTCTAATAATTTAATAATTGGTTTCGCTTCTTTTTTACTGAATGCTGCCAAAGCCACACCAAATAAAATAGAGAAAATTACAATTTGTAAAATTTCATTAGTAGCAAATGCTTCAAATAAACTTCTCGGAATAACATGCTTTACGAATTCTTCTAATGAAAAACCTTTAGAGTTTTCAACTAATTCTGATGCTGCAGACGTGTCGTCTAATCTTATGGAAGTTCCTTTTCCTGGTGCGAAAAAATTTACCAAAACCAATCCTAATAATAAGGAAATTAAAGAAGCAGATATGAACCAAGCCATAGCTTTTCCTCCAACTCTTCCTACCATTTTCATGTCGCCCATTTTAGCAATTCCAACTACTAAAGTAGAAAATACTAATGGCGCAATAATCATTTGAACCAAACGAATGAAAACGGTTCCTAATAATTTTATATTTTTCGAGAAAGTGTCAATTGAATCAGGATATTGATAATGTACAATTCCACCTAAACCAACACCAATAATTAGTGAAATGATGATTAGTATGAATAGTTTATTGTTTTTCATAAATGTGAATTTATTATTTTCTTGTCGTCAAATCTTTATTGCCTTTTGTTTATGGGTATTTGTGTTAACAAACTTCCATTTGTGGCCATTTCACAACATATTTATTTTAGAGCGTGAAAATAGTTATATTTTTTCAAAAAAGTGCTACTTTTAACCTCGTTTTAAAATTTATAAGTATGAAAAAATATATTTTTCTCATTTTCAGTGTAATAAGTATGAGTTCAAACGCACAGCAAATTATGACGCCAGAAAAATTATGGCAATTGGGTAGAGTCACACCAATAGGAATTTCTAAAGATGGGAAGTCCTTAATCTATAAAGTGGGAACGCCAAATGTTCAAGAAAATAAAATAAATTATAAATATTTTT
>JAUMDQ010000120.1:0-693 GCA_032121715.1 Flavobacterium sp. | reverse complement strand
AAATCGATGGCTTAGTTGCCGATAAAAATGTTTCTTCTGATGGAAAACATATTTTATCGAATCAAGAAGTTAAAGTTGAAAAGTTATTGGGTTCAGATTTGTATCCAGAATTATCTAAAACTACAGCGCAAGTTTATGAAAGTTTAGATTATCGTCATTGGGATACTTGGAACGAAGGGAAACACAATCATGTTTTTGTTGGTGCGATTGGTTCGGAAACGGAAAAAGTTTTACCACCTTATGATATTATGAAAAATGAACCTTATGATGCTCCTCAAAAACCTCATGGTGGTGATGAAGATTATATTTGGTCGCCAGACGGAAGTAAAATCATTTATGTATGTAAGAAAAAAGCAGGAACAGCTTACGCTACAAGTACAAATACAGATTTATATGAGTATGATTTAGCTACAAAAATAACCAAAAATCTTACTGATAAAAATTTGGGTTACGATACACATCCCGCATTTTCTCCACAAGGAGATTTGTCTTGGTTGCAAATGGAACGCGATGGTTTTGAAGCAGATAAAAACGATATTATCGTTCGTCATAAAGGAGTAGATGTCAATTTAACTGCCGGTTGGGACGGAACGGTGGATAGTTTTACTTGGAGTAAAGATGGGAAAAAAGTATATTTCATTGCGCCAGTTTTAGGAAAGAAACAATTATTTGAAGTGAATTTCCCAGGTTTAA
>JAUMDQ010000119.1:0-15912 GCA_032121715.1 Flavobacterium sp. | reverse complement strand
ACGTTTCTTTTATGTAACACAAAAAATGTAAGCAGAATTTCTTACTTTTGCTACACTTAATTATATTAGGATTATGAAAAAATTACAAATGGTTGACTTAAAAAGTCAATACGAAAAAATAAAAGAAGAAGTTAATGCTTCTATTCAAGACGTTTTAGAAAACAATACTTATATAAATGGGCCTTTAGTACATCAGTTTCAAGCTGATTTAGAAAAGTATTTAGGTGCAAAACACGTTATTCCTTGTGCTAACGGAACCGATGCTCTTCAAATTGCGATGATGGGACTAGGATTACAACCAGGTGATGAAGTCATTACTGCCGATTTTACTTTCGCGGCAACAGTTGAAGTAATTGCTTTATTACAATTAACTCCTGTTTTAGTCGATGTAGACATGAATAACATGAACATTTCGCTTGAAGGAATTAGAAAAGCCATTACTCCAAAAACAAAAGCTATCGTTCCGGTACATTTATTTGGACGTGCGGCGAATATGGATGCGATTATGGAAATTGCTAATGAACATAATTTATATGTAATTGAAGATAACGCACAAGCCATTGGTGCAGATTACACGAATAAAGAAGGTATTAAAAAGAAAGTGGGAACAATCGGACACGTTGCTGCAACTTCATTTTTCCCATCTAAAAACCTTGGTTGTTATGGAGATGGTGGTGCTATTTATACTAATGATGACAATTTAGCACACATTATTAGAGGAATTGTAAATCACGGAATGTACGAAAGGTATCATCATGATGTGGTAGGAGTAAATTCACGTTTAGACAGCATTCAAGCTGGTGTTTTGAAAGCAAAATTACCACATTTAGATACGTACAACAGAGCTCGACAAGATGCGGCAAGAAAATATACTTTAGCATTAGGTGTAAATCCAAATATTGTGGCGCCAACTATTTGTGAAAGTTGCGATTGTCACGTTTTTCATCAATATGTAATTCGAATTACCGATGGAAAACGCGATGCGTTATTAGCACATTTACAAGAAAAAGGAATTCCTTGTGCGATTTATTACCCAATTCCATTACATAGTCAGAAAGCATATGCTGATGTTCGTTACAAAGAAGAAGATTTTCCAGTAACTAATCAGTTGTGTAAAGAAGTGATTGCGTTACCAATGCACACTGAATTAGACGACGAACAAATTAAATTTATAACCGATACGGTTTTAGAATTTTTAAAATAAGAAAATGAAAATACTAGTAACAGGAGGTTTAGGCTTTATTGGTTCGCACACTCTGGTAGAATTACAAAATAAAGGTTTTGAAGTGATTGTCATTGACAATTTATCGAATTCTTCTATTAAAGTTTTAGATGGCATTGAACGTATTACTGGTAAAAAACCAATTTTCGAAAATATCGATTTAAGAGAAAAGACTGCCGTTCAAAGTTTCTTTGCAACACATTCAGATATTGCTGGAGTAATTCATTTTGCTGCTAGCAAAGCTGTTGGCGAAAGTGTTGAAAATCCGTTATTATATTACGAAAACAACATTAATGCTTTGGTGTATGTGCTACAAGAAATCACAAAATTAGAAAATGCGAATTTCATTTTCAGTTCCTCTTGTACGGTTTACGGTCAAGCCGAAGTGATGCCGATTACGGAAAACGCTTCTGTACAACCAGCTGCTTCTCCATACGGAAATACAAAACAAATTGGTGAAGAAATTATTACGGATGTAGCGAAAGTAACGGATATGAATTCGATACTTTTAAGATATTTCAATCCTATTGGCGCACATGAATCTGCTGAGATTGGCGAATTGCCATTAGGAGTTCCACAAAATTTAGTGCCTTTTATTACACAAACTGCTTTCGGTTTAAGAAAAGAACTTTCGGTTTACGGAAATGATTATCCAACACCAGACGGAACGGCTATTCGTGATTATATTCACGTAGTCGATTTAGCAAAAGCCCATGTTATTGCAATGCAACGTTTGTTAGATAAAAAAAATACTGAAAAAGTTGAAACCTTTAATTTAGGAACGGGAACGGGAAGTTCTGTTTTAGAAGTAATCAACTCTTTTGAAAAAGTTTCTGGCGAAAAATTAAATTATAAAATTGTTGGACGACGAGAAGGCGACATTACAGAAGCTTACGCGAACACCGACAAAGCCAACAATATTTTAGGTTGGAAAGCGGAACTAAGTTTAGATGAAAGTTTAGCCAGCGCCTGGAAATGGGAACAAAAAATTAGAAGCTAAAATTCAATAAAAAAACAAAATAAATGCCTAAAAATATAGATGTCAAACTAATTCTCTCTATGATGATTGTGGGATTAGTTTGGGGAACCACCTTTTTAGGTATTTCTATCGCTGTTGAAACCATTCCGCCATGGTATTCTACTACGATTAGAAATTTTATTGCAGCTTCAATCATATTTATCATCTTACTTTCCCAAAGAGAATTCACATGGATTGGTTGGTTAGCACTACGTCAACAGCTTATTTTATCTGTTTTGATGTTAGTTTTTGCTAACGGTTTTACCACAGTTGCAGAACAAACTTTACCTTCTGGATTAACTTCTATCATAAGTGCTGTAAATCCAGTTGTTATCTTTTTATTGAGTATTGGATTTCAACTACAACAACCAACATGGAAAGGCATTTTAGGAGTTTTATTAGGTTTTTCTGGCGTAATTTTCATTTTTAAAGACGGTTTGGGCGATATTTTAAATCCAAATTACAAAACCGGTGTTTTATTTTTGAGCATTGCTATATTAAGTTGGGGCTTAGGAACCATTTATTCTAAAAAACTAAGTAGTCAACCGAATAATTTAACGCTCAATTTATTTTATCAATTTTTCTTAGCTTCAGTAATACAAATTATTTTGTCTGTAATTCTACATCCTAATTCTGAAATAGAAACTTGGTCGGCAAAAAGTATTGGAGCTGTAATCTATTTGGCTGTTTTTGGTTCTGTAATTGCCATGTTTAGTTATCAATATGCTTTACAAAGAGTAACGCCTATTCAGGTTTCCGTCTTAACATATGTAAACACAGTAATTGCGGTTTTCTTAGGTTGGTATTTAAATAATGAAGTGGTAACTAAAGATTTTATTATTGCCGTGATTCTAATTATCATTGGTGTTTTTGTGATTAATTATAAAGGCAAAAAATAACAAAAAACTTATTTATCTAAACAAAAAAATCCCAACTTTCATTGGGATTCCTTTCAAAGAATTACTTTTTAGAAGCTTCTTTCAATTTCTGTGCAGCTTCATCTAATTTCTCAGCACCTTTCTCTAGAGCTTCTCCAGCTTTTGCTTGAGTAGAATCAACTGCTTTGTCTAATTTCGCGGCAGCCGTATCAATCACTTCTCCCGTTTTAACCTCCAAAGAGTCTACTTTGTTTTCTAATTCTTTTTTGTTTTTGTCCTCGCAAGAAACTAAAACTGCAGCAACGAATGCTAAACCTAAAATTGCTTTTTTCATTTTGGTTGTGATTTAATAAGTTATTGTTTTTTGAACTTATAAATCGTAATTCAAATTGCGTGCCAAAAAAATTACTACACTTAAACTTTTCCTAAAGTATATAATTGTTCCATTGTTGGCGTTTTACTTCCACCTGCTGGTTCTAATGTTATTCCAAAAGCTTCCGCTCCAACAGTACCATCAACTTCAATTAAATATTTCATTTTATCTTCTGCATTGTCGATTAAACCAATACTAGTTGGAGTTAACGTTGGTGCTAATTTTAATGACCAGACTTGGTACACCATTCCGTCTGGCGGAGTTGGTAAGCTTGATGCATCAATAAAAACTTTATTCGTTTTATTATTCCAATACACTTTTGCAGATGATGTTGGTGAAATCGCTTGACCAGCTAATTTTACAACAACATTATTTTCATCTTTTAATACCGAATACGACGTATTAATTTGATTATTTAATTTTTCTTTAGCAGAAACCGTTTGTTCTAACGCATTTTTTTTGTCCAACAAATCGTCAATTTCATTTACATTATTTTGTTGTAAATTAAACAAATAGCCACAACTCAATAAGAAAACTGCAGCAGCCGTCCAGCCAATATATTGACTTAAACTTGATTTTGGCTTCAATTGAATGACTTCCTTATCAATATCTAATTTTTGTTTTATTTTACTATAATTTTCAGCCGATAAGGTTGGTGCAAAACTAGACGACAAAGCAACAACAGATTTCTCTATGGAAATTATTTCGTTTTGCACATCAGTGTCTTCTGCTGCTATTTTAGCAATCTCAGCCATTTCTGTTTCAGACAATAACCCGAAAACATACAACTCTAAATTACCAGATTCTATTAATTCTTTATTTTTCATAATTACACCTGTAAGTAAGTTCTTAAATCATTTATACAAGTTCTATTCAAAGTTTTTACCGTTCCTAAGGGCATTTCCAATTCTTCCGAAGTTTCAGCCTGAGTGTATCCTTTAAAAAATAACAAATCTATAATTTGAATACATTTTGGTTTTAGTTTCTTGATAAATTCACTTACACCAATAATATCAATTTTATTTATAAACTTATTTTCGTTGTCTATTATACCTACGAAATTATCTAACTCTTGGTTTTTTAATGACTTATTATATCCCTTAGAGCGCATTTTATCAATGGTTGTATTTCTTGTAATATTTAACATCCAAGTATACAATCTTCCCTTTTCAGTATTGTACGAATCAATATTCGACCAAATTTTCACAAATACATCTTGTAAAACGTCTTCGGCTTCTTCTCTGTTTTTTATTAAATTAGAAATTACAGCAAACAAACTCTTCGAATACATATTATATAAATAGGTATAAGCTTTGCCGTCTTTCTTTTCAATAAGACTTAAAACTTCTTCTTGACTCATTAGATTATAATTTATGGTTCTTACAAATCTATATAAAAAATTTCTAAATCGACCCAAGTTTTAAAGATTAACTAATTTGATTAAAATGTTTAACAGTTGTTCAACTAATAAAATTTGTGAATTTTAAAACCGACCCTGTTTTTTTTTCGTAGATGAGTGTAACAATCCCCTTAAATGAAAAAATTGATATGAAAAAATTACTATTTATCAGTGCTCTATTTGCCATAAATTTTATGACTGCCCAAGTTGGAATTGGCACAACAGTAATTCAAAATGGCGTTGAATTACAAATTGAAAGTAATACTAAAGGACTATTAATCCCAAGAGTAGCTTTAACCACAACATTATTAGCAGCACCAGTTGGACCAGCACCAATTGCAACAGGTATTTTAATTTACAACACAGCTACAGCTGGAATTGGCATAACTGGAGTAACACCTGGTTTTTATTATTGGTCGGGCACAGAATGGATTGCTTTGAAATCTACAGCAGGACAAAACTGGAGTTTAACAGGAAATGCAGGAACTTCTCCAGGAACTCAATATTTAGGAACTTCAGATAATCAAAATTTCCAAATTAGAACTAACAACACCTTAAGAATGACTGTTGAAAATGATGGTCAAGTGATTGTAGGAACTGGTGCAGCTCAAACCAATACACTAACTACAATAAATGCTGGGGCCTCACAAATTGGATTATTTGTAAATAGTTCCAATTCTGCAAGAACTATTCGTGCCTTAAATGCTACAAACACAATGTTCGTTATTGACGGAGGGAATTTGGATGCCAATGGCGGAAGAGGTGTTATTGGAATTAGTGCTAATTTAGCCGCAAATTCAACTTCTACAGTAATGGGAGTACTTGGTGTAGCAGGAAGAACAACATTTACAGAATTACCGGGTGAGTCTATTGGAACATCCGGACAAGGAACAACAGGTATTTTTGCCAGAGGTGTTGGTAAAGGCACTGGCGTTGATTATAATGCTGGCTATTTTGAATACGATCAAGACGATAATTTATCCACTAGTAATGGCCCTTTTGCCAGAATTGCAGGTAAAGACGTGAATTATTTCGGAAGTGGTTCTGCTGCTGCTAGAGATGTAACTTATGGAGGTTATTTTGACGCGAATACTTCTACAACAGATTTCGTTTTCGTTGGAGCCAGAAACAATGGAACTTCTTACAAAGTTTTAGGTGGTGGTTCTGTATCAACAATGGTAAAAGATGATGAAGGAAATAACAGAATTTTACACGCAACAGAAACTCCGGAAATATTATTTGAAGATTTTGGAACTGGAAAATTAGTAAATGGTGAAGCTTATATTTCTATTGACAAATTATTGAGTAAACATATTTATGTTGATGAAAAACACCCGATGAAAGTTTTTATTCAATTAGAAGGAGATTGCCATGGTGTATTTGTAACTGAAAAAACAATAAATGGCTTCAGAGTTAAAGAATTAGAAAACGGAAAATCTAATGTATCTTTTTCATGGAATTTAGTTGCTAACCGTGCAGATGTTTTAGATAAAACCGGAAGAATCGAATCTAAACACGTAGATGTTCGTTTTCCAATTGGACCAAACAAATTGAATACAGAAAATCAAGTGGAAAGAAAATACGAAATTAATAATCGTCAATAACTCCTTATTCCAAACCAAATAAAAATCTCAATTATGCAAATAGTTGAGATTTTTTTATTTCATCAAGTTCAAAAAAACTTCAAAAGCCTTTAAAAACAACTCTTTTAAAAATAATTCGCACTTTTTAAAACCAAGAGTAAACTTTTTCCGTAAGTGTATATATAATCATTAAACTTTAACAAAATGAAAAAATCAAAATTGTACATAAGCCTTTCGTTAGTAGCGATAACAGGTTTATTATTAGTAGCGGCAGATCATATTGATTCGCCAGGTGTTTCAAACACAGGAAATGACATTACAGACGTATATGCGTTTCAAGGTGCAGACACGAATAACTTAGTATTTGTTGTAAACTCTCAAGGGTTATTAACTCCAGGAACAACAGGAGCTGCGACATTTAAAGAAAATGTGCTAACAGAAATTAACATTGACAACAATGGTGACAATGTAGAAGACTTAGTAATTCAAGCTATTAAAAGAGGTAGCAAAATGTATTTCTTCGGACCAGTTGCTCCAGGAACTCCGGGAACAAGCAGCACAATTAAAACTTCAAACGCAGCCGGTTCTGTAGAAATTTCTCAATATGGAAGCGCAGCTATCACTTCAACATCTGGTGGAATGAAATTTTTCGCTGGACCAAGAGATGATCCTTTCTTTTTTGACTTAGGTCAATTTCAAGCAATTTTAGCAGGAAGTGCTACAGGATTTAATAATCCTGGAACAGATACTTTCGCAGGAACTAATGTATTATCAACTGTTATTGAAGTTCCAAAATCGTTATTAGGAACAAGTGGTTCAATTAACGTTTGGGCTGAAACAAAAGAAAAACAATAATTAATTTTAAATCGAAACAAAATGAAAATAAATGCTATAAAATTTCTGACTTTATCAATTCTTGCAGCTACTACATTCGTAAGTTGTAATAATGATGACACAGTAGTTGCTGAAGAACAAACAGATTTCTCAGGAACATACGTACAAAAAGATCAAATGGGTCGTCCAGCAATAAACACTGTATTTGTTGCTTCTGGTGCTCCAAAAGATGCTTTCAATACAACCACTCCATCTGCAATGGGAGCCAATTATCAAAGTACATTTCAAGCAAGATTATTAGCCTTAAACACTGGATACACAACTAACGCATTAGGACAAAATGCTACTCAGCTAACTACTTTATTAGCAACTGACGTTTTAGGCGTTTCAAAAACTGGAACAACAACATTTTTTGACGGAACCAACGTATTAACAGGAAGAGCTTTAGCTGATGACGTTATTGATGTAGAATTATTATTAATTTTTGGTGGACCAACTGGAGGATCAAATCCTGGTTTAACATCGGATCACGTAGATGCAAACGACAAAGCATTCTTAACTTCATTCCCATACTTAGCAGCTGCTTGGTAAAATAATTCATAGCGTGTGCAAGTGAAATTGTGCACGCTATTTTTTCAAAAAAAACTAAAAAAACACAACAATGAAAATAGCTAATCTTCTAAAAATAATACTTTTTACAATTAGTCTGTCTAGTTGTACAAACGAAAAGTCTAAAATTACCAATGCTTCAGATTACAACACTTATTTAAATGTTTCTGAAAATAAAAACATACAACTAGCCAACACAGAAATTGATTTTTGGCAAAAAAAATACGATGCAGCACCAAATCAAACAAGTTATTTAAGTCAGCTTGCAGGACATTACTCCTCTTTATTTGAAACTACTTTTGAAGTAAATCATTTATATAAAGCTGAAGAATTATTATTACAAGTAAATACCGATTTAAACTTTTCAGAAGTTGGACCCATTCGCTCCTTAGCAAAAAATTACATCACACAACATCGCTTTAAAGAAGCTTTAATTTTAGCAAAAAAAGCTCTAAAAATTGGAGAAGGCTTTAAAGAAACTCAAAAACTTCTTTTTGATGTAAATATGGAATTAGGAAATTACGCTGAAGCGAAAAAAAACTTATCCAAATTTTACAATTTCGAAGATTTTGATTATTTAATTAGAATGGCAAAATGGAACGATCACATTGGTGATTTACCAACAGCGATTAGTTTGATGGAAAAAGCAACAAAAAAAGCAGAATTAAACGACAACAAAACTTTAAAAATTTGGTCATATTCCAATTTAGGCGACATGTATGGTCACGCTGGAAGAATTTCTGACAGTTATACTTTTTATTTGAAAACACTTAAAGAAGACGAAAATAATTATTATGCTTTAAAAGGAATTGCTTGGATAGCCTTTTCACACGAAAAAAACACCAAAGAAGCCAATAGAATTATTGACATAATTGCAAAAAAACACAATTCGCCAGATTTTAAATTATTTAAGGCTGAACTAGCGGAATTCAACAAAAACGAACAAGAAAAAGACAAATACATTCAAGAATATTTTTCTTCATTGAAAGACAGAAATTATGGTGTAATGTATAACAAATACAATGCTGTTTTATTTGCCGACAACAAGAAAGATGCTGTAAAAGCCCTAGAAATTGCCTACCAAGAAATTAAAAACCGACCAACACCAGAATCATATGATTTATTAGCTTGGGCGAATTACAACTTAGGAAATACCAAAAAAGCGTTAGATATTTGTGAAAAACATATCGTTAATAAATCATTTGAACCAGAAATAAATTACCATTTGGCCGAAATTTATAAAGCCAACAAAATGACTGATAAAATTAAACCTATAAAGGAAGATTTATTATCAAGTATTTACGAGTTAGGTCCAAATATGAAAGAAAAAATTGAAAAATTATAATGAAAAAAATATTTCAAATAGCCTTGTTATTATTTAGTGCGCTCGTTTTTTCTCAACAAAAAGAAGGCGTTGTAACTGATTCATTGGGCAATAACATTGAAAATGCTTATATCTATAATGAAACCTCAAAAACTCATGCACATACAAATGAAAATGGACAGTTTATTATTGAAAAAACTTCAGGAAATGATATCTTAATTATAACTGCAATAGGTTTTAAAAAGAAAACACAAGTTGTAAATGGCACAGAAAAAACAATTGTTTTAACTAGCTCTTCTATTAGCATTGAAGAAATTGTAATTTCAAAAAAAAACAACGCCATTTCACAAATTATGAAGTTAGACTTGCAAAATTCACCCGTAAATTCTTCGCAAGAAATATTACGAAAAGTGCCTGGTTTGTTTATCGGACAACATGCTGGTGGCGGAAAAGCAGAACAAATATTTTTAAGAGGATTTGATATTGATCACGGAACGGACATTGCACTTTCTGTAGACGGAATGCCAGTAAATATGGTTTCTCATGCACACGGGCAAGGGTATGCCGATTTACATTTTGTAATTCCAGAAACCTTAGATAAAATTGATTTTGGTAAAGGAAGTTATTATGCCAACAAAGGCGATTTTGCTACTGCAGGTTATGTCGCATTTAAAACCAAAGAAAAAATTGACAACAATTCAATTAGTTTAGAAGTCGGCAAATTCGGTACGATTAGAACACTTGGAATGCTTAATTTATTACCAAAAAACAATAAACAAAGCGCTTTCATTGCCAGTGAATACATCACTTTTTATGGACCATATGTTTCAAGTCAAAATTTTAGAAGATTGAATTTATTTGGAAAATTTACGAACGTTTTAGAAGACAAAAGCAAGTTTTCTGTAACAGCTTCACAATTTACAAGTGAGTGGACGGCTTCTGGCCAAATTCCACAACGCTTAGTAGATGCAGGAATTATTTCAAGATTTGGAGCTGTTGATGATACTGAAGGTGGAAAAACATCAAGAAGTAATTTGAATTTTGAATATTATAAACCGATTTCTGAAAACTTATTTTTCAAAGGAAATACGTATTATAACAACTACCAATTTGAATTGTATTCGAATTTTACATTCTTCTTAGAAAATCCAATTGATGGTGATCAAATCAAACAAAAAGAAAACAGAACAATTTATGGTTTTAATGGAGAATTCAATAAAAAAATGGATAACTCTAAAAGCAGTTACCAAGTTGGATTTGGATTAAGAACCGATGAAACGAAAGACACTGAATTATCAAATACAAAAAACAGAACCACCACAATTAATCAATTGAAATTAGGAAATATCAATCAGAAAAATTATTTCAGTTATATTAATACAGATATTGAATTAGGAAATTTCACCATTAATCCAGCGGTTAGATTTGATTATTTTCAATTTTCGTATTTAGATAAATTAGCCCCAACATATAAAATTGATACGGAACAAGTAGTGAAAATTTCGCCTAAACTGAACTTCCTTTTTTCCCCCCACAATAAGGTCCAATATTTTTTAAAGTCTGGTTTAGGTTTTCACTCCAACGATACGCGAGTTATTGTTTCGCAAACGGATAAAAAGACAGTACCAACCTCGGTTGGTGCTGATTTAGGAACGATTTTCAAACCTATGAATAATTTAATTATCAATAGTGCTTTGTGGTTTTTACAATTGGAACAAGAGTTTGTATATGTTGGCGATGCCGGAATTGTGGAACCAAGTGGAAAAACAAGAAGAATGGGAATTGATTTTGGATTTAGATATCAAGTCTCAAAATTCATCAATTTAAACTCTGATATTAATTATACCTACGCTAGAAGTACAGAAGAACCTGAAGGACAGAATTATATTCCTTTAGCGCCAGATTTAACCTCAACAGGTGGAATTAGTGTTACGAATTACAAAGGATTTTCTTCAAGTTTAAATTACAGATATTTAAAATCTCGACCAGCAAATGAAGATAATTCAATCGTAGCAAAAGGGTATTTTGTTTCCGATTTCAATATGAATTATCAGTATAAAAAAATAAATTACGGAATTATAATTGAAAACATTTTCAACACCAAATGGAATGAAACGCAATTTGCCACGGAATCGCAATTGCAAAACGAAACACAATCCGTTGAAGAAATACATTTTACACCAGGAACCCCCTTCTTTATAAAAGGAAAAATAACGTATACTTTTTAATTTATTATAATTGTTGTTGTTTTTTAGTTTGAAATCTCGTCTTGTTATCTTGACGAGATTTCTTTTTGTCACTTAAATTATTTATCCGCAGATTCTTTTACTTTTTTGGCGCCTTTTTCAATCGCTTCAGCACCTTTAACGATTATTTTATTTGCTTTTTGTTTCACTTTAGCCGTGTCAATATATTTACCCACTTTGGCTTTTGTTTTTTGAGCGGCCGTTTTTACTTCTGCACCAACTGCTTTGCTTGCGTCTTTTACTTTTGCACGCGTTTCTTCTTGGCAAGAAGTTATCGCAGCTACTACTAAAACTGAAAATAGTATTTTTTTCATCTTAAAATATTTATTATTTTTATCTAATCTTTAACAACCAATTTGGATCAGGACAATTTTCTTTATAAAAAAAAAGCTTTTTTTCGCTACAAACGCCAGGATAATCTCCAAATTTTCCTTCCATATCTATTATAATTTGAAAGTGTAAATGTGGTGCATAATCTCCATTAATAGGTGGTAAGCCTAAAGTAGCAATTTGTTGTCCTTTTTGAACTAAGTCACCCACTTTTTTTCTAACTAAACTCATTTCACTCAAATGTCCGTACAACGTATGGAACTTGAAACTATCTATTTGATGTTCTAAAATAATTGTTGGACCGTAATCACCTAATGCCGAATTATTTTGAAAACTATGAATTTTTCCATCTAAAGCGGCATGAATTGGCGCTTGTTCGTTAATCCATAAATCTAAACCAATATGTATGTTTCTTTCTTCATCGTCAGAATTTTTGAAAACCGAACTTCTTTTATATAAATTTCGATTTTCTATATATCCACCAAACATAATTTTCCCATCATTCAAATCTAACTGATTTTGAATAAAAACTTCATAATCTTGAGCAGTTTCTAATTTATGATTTTGTAAATCAGTATTGGTTACCGATAAATTTAAAGGCCGATATTCAGAATAGACAATTTCAGGAGAAATAACTTTTGCAGCTTGAATATTTTTAAAAAAGTATTCCATTTTCAATATAAATTTATAAAACTAATTCTGAGTATAATTTTTCAAAGGTTGCATCCAAATCGGAACTAAACCCAGAATGGGGTCTAGAAGTTTGAATACTAGAACTTTTTACCGCCGTTAGCCATCTAAAACGTTCTTCAATTGCAAATTGACCAATGGGTCCACCATCTGATTTTCCATTGCAAATTTTTACGAAAGAAGCTACATTTATTTTTAATTGATCGATATCAAATTCTGGACAAAAGGAAGTGATTTTTTCTGTTGGAATTTTATATTCAATTCGCAAGTATTTCTGACGCTTGCATAAAAGCATCAAACCTACATTGACAAATTCTTCGCGCTCAACCTTTGGTACGACACGAATTACAGCATAATCATATAAGTGTTTTTCGTGCATCTTGAGCTTCTTTTAAAAATAATTCTGAGTTCGATAAACGAATCGATAAAAATTGAAAATAAATATCTTTAATTTCGGTTGGAGTTATTGAACCATCGTCCCAAAGCAACCAATCTTCTGGTATTTGGTTGACAATTTCTCTTAAAATCGTATCGTTTAATTTAGAGGTAAATTCTTGATGTGCTTCTTGTAAAAGTGTAGCTTTTGGTAACAAAACATGATCTTTAATCAAAGTAAATGGTGTAACCGCACTTTTTTCCCAATTCGTCCAAGAATGATGAAAATACAAACAAGCACCGTGATCAATTAACCATAATTCTTTCTTCCAAATTAGTAAATTGGTATTTTTAAATGTTCTGTCAACATTCGTAATAAAAGCATCTAACCAAACTATTTTGGAAGCCAACAAAGGTTCGCAATCATTTGCCGCAGCATCATAAGTTATGGAACCTGACAAATAATGTAAGCCTAAATTTAACCCTTGACTAAATTTCAATAAATCCTGAATTTCTTCATCACCTTCTGTTCTACCAAAAGCTTCATCTAAATTCGCAAAAACCAATTCTGGAATTGGCAAACCTAAATATTTCGCAATTTGACCACCTAAAAATTCAGCAATTAAAGCTTTCACGCCATGACCAGCACCGCGAAATTTCAAAACATATTTAAAATCATCATCAGCTTCAGCTAAAGCAGGTAAAGAACCACCTTCGCGAAGTGGCGTAATATATCGAGTAACGTTTACCGTTCGTAAATTTAAGTTCATAAATCTGGAATTCTTTTACCAAAGATAACAAAAAAAAACTCCGATAAATTATCGGAGTTTTTATAAAATTATAATGTTATGCCGAAATCGTTTCGACTTCTTTATTGATTTTATTAACCAATCCGACCAATACTTTTCCTGGTCCAACTTCTGTAAAACTTGTAGCACCATCAGCAATCATTTGATTTACCGATTGCGTCCATTTTACTGGAGCTGTTAATTGAATAATTAAGTTTTTCTTAATCTCATTTGCATCAGAAACTGCACTTGCCGTTACATTTTGATATACTGGACAAATAGGTTGAGAAAAAGTTGTTGCTTCAATAGCAGCAGCTAATTCTTCACGAGCTGGCTCCATCATTGGCGAGTGAAAAGCTCCACCAACTGGTAAAATTAACGCTCTTTTTGCTCCAGCTTCTTTCATTTTTTCGCAAGCTAATTCTACTGCTTTGTATTCGCCAGAAATTACTAATTGTCCAGGACAGTTATAATTTGCAGCCACTACTACTCCATCAATTGAAGCACAAATATCTTCTACAATTTTATCTTCTAAATTTAAAACGGCAGCCATAGTTGAAGGCGTAATTTCACATGCTTTTTGCATCGCTAAAGCTCTTTTTGAAACCAATACTAACGCATCTTCAAAAGATAAAGCACCATTTGCTACTAAAGCAGAAAATTCACCTAATGAATGTCCGGCTACCATTTCTGGTTTAAAGTTTTCTAATGTTTTAGCTAAAATTACAGAATGTAAAAAAACCGCTGGTTGTGTCACTTTCGTTTCTTTTAATTCTTCAGCTGTTCCTTCAAACATAATATCTGTAATGCGGAAACCTAAAATTTCGTTTGCTCTTTCGAACATTTCTTTAGCTACTGCTGAATTTTCGTATAAATCTTTACCCATTCCGGTAAATTGAGCGCCTTGTCCAGGAAAAACGTATGCTTTCATATTATTTTGTTTCAAGTTTAATGATTCCAATTCTTTGAAAAACAAAAGTACTTATTTTGTAACAATCTCATCAAATTAATGACTAATATTTCAAAATCTAAACTAAATTTAAATGAAAAAATTAGTACCCATTCTACTTGTTATTCTTGTAACAGTATTCTTTTTTTATGTTTCGTTACCTGTAATAAGTTATGGTTTTTCGGGCATTACGGTTTTGCTTATAATAATTGCCGCTTTATTGTTTTTTTCTTTTTCTAAGTTTACGATTAGTTCTGACGGAAAAAGTTATAAACCAGTAGCTGTTTTTTGGAAACTTCCAGCTTTATTAATTGGAATTGCTATTTTATATGCATTTATATTGCCGTTTTTCACTTCGCATCCTATTTTTAGAAATCAAGATTATAGAAATTTAATTGGGAAAGTAGCTAATGGTGATAAATTAACTAATCATATTGCGCCGATTTCAATGAATGAAATTAGAGTTGTGGATGAAAATTTAGCGTATTTATTAGGTGAAAAAATATTAGGTTCGCAACCAGCATTGGGAAGTCAGGCACAATTAGGTGAATTTTTCATTCAGAAAGTCAACGGAAAATTATATTGGATTGCACCTTTAGTCCATTCTGGTTTTTTCAAATGGTTAAACAATTCAGAAGGAACAACAGGTTACGTAATGGTTTCAGCAACGAATGAACGTGATGTAAAATTGGTTCAGGAAGTGAATGGAAAACCCATTCGTTTAAAATATCAAGACGAAGCGTATTTTCAAAGTGATACACGCAGATATTTGTATTTCAATGGTTACAACACCGTTGGTTTAGCCGATTTCACTTTCGAAATTGACGAAAAAGGTACACCGTTTTGGGTGGCAACTAAATATAAAAAAGAAGTCGGTTTTTCTGGAAACAATGCCACTGGTGTTGTAGTATTAGATGCTCAAACAGGAGCAATTACAGAATATGACATTAAAAACACGCCTGTTTGGGTAGATCGAATTCAACCAATTTCATTTATTAAAGACCAATTGAACGATTGGGGTGAATATGTAAAAGGTTATTGGAATTTCTCTAACGAAAACAAACTTCAAATTACAGAAGATTTGACTTTAGTGTACGGAAAAGACAATAAATCCTATTGGTATACTGGGATTACTTCAGTAGGAAAAGATGAATCGGCAGTTGGTTTTGTTTTGGTTGATACAAGAACAAAAGAAACTACATTCTACAAACAAAGTGGTGCTACAGAATATGCAGCGCAAAGTTCGGCACAGGGAAAAGTTCAGGAAAAAGGTTTTACAGCTTCTTTACCTATT
>JAUMDQ010000118.1:1242-4102 GCA_032121715.1 Flavobacterium sp. | reverse complement strand
CATTTCACTATTGTTAACCTCATGTGTACCTTTTAAAGACACACTTTATTTAGAAAAAAATAAAGACAAAGTGGCTGATATTGAAATTAATGCAGATGCTTACAAACCTTACCGACTTCAAGTTGACGATATACTTTCTGTTGATATAAAAGCAAATAATCAAAAAGAAGTTGAAATTTTTAGTAAAACAGGTGACAAAATTTCAGGTATTGTGAATCAAGATCAATTGTATTTTGACGGTTATCAGATTGATGGTTATGGAAATATTAGAATTCCTGTTTTAGGATTAGTAAATGTTCAAGGTCAAACAGTGGACGAAGTTAGTAAAATGCTTGAAAAAAAGTTACTTGAGGAATATTTTACGCCGGCTTCAAATTTGTTTGTAACAGTTAAATTAGCAGGAATCAAATATACTATTAACGGAGAAATTGGAGGTACAGGTACAAAAACAGTTTTTCAAGATAAATTAAATATTTTGGAAGCCATTGCAAATTCTGGCGACATTCCGGTTACAGGAAATAAGAAAGAAGTGGTGGTAATGAGAAAAATCCCAACAGGTTATCAATCAGAAACTTTAGATTTAACAGACGCTAAAGTGATAAATTCACCTTATTTTTATTTAAAGCCTAACGATTATATTTATGTGAAGCCTTTGAAACAAAAAAGTACAGGTTTAGGATTAAATGGACTACAAACCTTAACTACTGTGATTTCTTTGTTTGGAATTATAACAACAACCTACTTACTTGTAAAAAGTTTATAAAAGCAGACTATGTTTGATACTAAAGATATAAAATTAATAAGCGAAGGAGCAAGTTTTGATGTAAAAGCATTTTTAGTAAAATTGCTTGGACATTGGAAAATATTTTTGCTTTCTATGTCAATTGCTATGTATTGGGCCTACCACGTAAATATCAGAAAAGAAAGTATTTATGGTATGGACGCGTCTATCGTTGTAAAAGATGACAGTAATCCTATGTTTTCTAATAATACAAGTTTAACGTTTAACTGGGGTGGAACTTCAGATAAAGTGCAAACGGTAATTACTACTTTGCGTTCAAGAACCCATAATGAAAAAGTAGTAGATAAATTACAATACTACATTAAATACCTTAGAAAAGGAGATTATTTTTATCCAGATGCTTACGGGACTATTCCTTTCAAAGCGGTAATTAATAAGCAAAGAGGACAGTTAGCAAATACACATATTAGAATAAAACCAATTTCCAATACAGAGTTTGAATTTGAAGTTGATTTTGGTGAAGCCAAAGAGGTTATGTTATATCACTACAGTGATTATTCTACAAGTACCGTAAAAACTCCAGGGAAAAAGTTTTTTAGTAAATTCAAATTTAACCAAGAAATTAATCTTCCTTTTTTTAACGGACAAATTACATTGGATTCTTCAAAACCATTAAATCTTAATGAAGATATTTTTATTCAATTTGATGATTTTAATAATACTGTTGGAGCTTATAGAGGAATTGGTGTAAATGCTGATTTAAAAGCACTTTCCGTTATTATTTTGGATATGCAAGGTTCTAACAAAGCACGTTTGGTAGAATACTTAAACTCTACAGTAACCATATTAAGAGAAAATGAACTTAATAGTAAAAATCTTTTCGCAGTAAATACTATCAGATTTATCGATAGTACTTTAAATGTAATTGAAGGTCAATTAAAAAATACAGAATCTGATTTAAAGAATTTTAGAAAGAATACCAATGTATATGAATTAGAAACTGGTGGAATTAAACTTTCAGAAGAAATCTCAAGTTTAGATTTAGAACAAGACAATGTAAAACGAAAATTAGCGTTTTACAATTTTCTTAAGAGCTATTTAGAAAAAAACACCGATTATTCTAAACTTCCAGCGCCAGCGGTAGCAGGTATTGATGATCCTAATGTTGTTTCAAATGTTTCAAGATTAATTCAATTATCTGTTGAAAGAGCTGAAAAAACATATACCGTAAAAAATCAAAATTTATATAAAGAATTAGATTCCCAAATGGAATCTGTGAAAAAAGTATTGTTGAATAATATTGAAAGTTCGAAAAATGCTTTATCAATTGATTTAAGAAGTATCAATGGGCGAATAAATAAAGCGGAAGGTACTATAAGTCAGTTGCCAGACAAAGAACAAGATTATATCAATATTTCTAGAAAATACGATTTAAAAGAGAAAATTTACAGTACATTTTTAGAGAAAAGAAGTGAAGCAGATATCGTAAAAGCAGCTAGTGTTTCTGATATAGAATTTATCGATTCTGCCAAAGATGTTGGTGGTGGTTTCAGAGGTCCAAAACGTACGATTAATTACGTATTAGCTATTATTGTTGGTTTCTTTTTGCCGTTCTTATATGTTTTAATCATTGCTTTATCGGATACAAATATCAATACGACTCAAGAAATTACACAGCTAACTAAAATTCCTATCATCGGTGTAATCGGTAAGAAAAATACAGAAAATAATTTATCTGTTTTTGAAAAACCTAAGTCGCCTTTAGCGGAATCTTTTAGAGCTATTCGTTCTTCTCTCCAATTCTTGTCCAAGAAGCATAATGTGGAAGGAACTAAAATTTTAATGCTAACCTCTTCGATTTCTGGAGAAGGTAAATCATTTTGTTCTATAAATTTAGCGACCGTTTTCGCTTTAAGCGAGAAAAAAACCGTGATTGTTGGTTTGGATTTAAGAAAGCCAAAAATATTTGGAGATTTTAAAATTGATAATAATTTTGGTGTAGTAAATTATTTAGTGGGACAAAAAACGGTTGATGAGATTATATATAAGTCGCATATTCCAAATTTAGATATTATTACTTCTGGTCCAATTCCTCCAAACCCTTCTGAGTTATTAATG
>JAUMDQ010000118.1:0-1232 GCA_032121715.1 Flavobacterium sp. | reverse complement strand
TCATTTTAGATACACCGCCAGTTGGTTTAGTTGCAGATGCTTTAGAATTATCTCATTATGCTGATGCAACATTGTATGTAGTTAGACAAGCCTATACAAAACGCGGAATGCTTTCTGTTGTAAATGAAAAACATATGAGAGGCGAGTTGAAAAACGTGAGTATTATCTTTAATGGCTTCCAAAATAAAGCCAAATATGGGTATGGTTATGGATACGGTTATGGATACGGAGCTTATGGTTATGGATACGGAGCGTATTATGAAGAAGAGAAAAAACCTAAAACAAGAAAAGAAAAATTTTTAGAGATGCTTAATTTGTCTAAAAAAAGAAATTCATAATCTAAGTGCAAAATTCAATTCAAAATAAAAGAATAGTTATTACAGGTGGAGCCGGTTTTATTGGCTCAAACTTGTGTGAATATTTTCTGAAAAATAACAATCAAATTGTTTGCTTAGATAATTTTTCAACAGGATTTATGCACAATATTCAAACGTTTTTAAATCATCCTAATTTTATTTTGATTGAAGGTGATATTAGGAATTTTGAAACCTGTAAAAAAGCTGTTGAAAAGGCAGATTATGTATTGCATCATGCCGCTTTAGGAAGTGTGCCACGTTCTATAAATGATCCAATTACGACAAATGAAGTCAATGTTTCTGGTTTTTTGAACATGTTGCAGGCTTCAAAAGAGGCGAATGTAAAACGTTTTGTTTATGCCGCAAGTTCATCTACGTATGGAGATTCTGAAGCTTTACCAAAGATAGAAGATAATATAGGAAAACCTTTATCACCTTATGCTATCACTAAATATGTCAATGAATTATATGCCGATGTGTTTAGTAAAACGTATGGTATGGAAACCATTGGTTTAAGATATTTTAATGTTTTCGGACGCCATCAAACGCCAAATGGAGCATATGCTGCGGTTATTCCAAAATTCATTTCCTTATTTATAAATCACGAGAATCCAGTAATTAATGGTGATGGAAACTATTCAAGAGATTTTACGTTTATAGACAACGTAATTCAAATGAATGAATTAGCTTTGCAGGCTCAAAATTCAGAAGCGATAAACCAAGTTTATAATACGGCTTTTGGAGAAAGAACAACTTTAAACGAATTAATAAAATATATAAAAGAATTTCTACAACCATACGATTCTGAAATAGCAACTATTTCTTGTATTTATGGTCCTAATAGAGGTGGTGATATTCCGCATTCTTTGGCAAGTA
>JAUMDQ010000117.1:0-1779 GCA_032121715.1 Flavobacterium sp. | reverse complement strand
TTTGATTGCAACTTAAATTTTAGAAGTTTCGAAAAAGAATACTAAACCATTAAAATGCAATTGCTCTCTAACTTATTTCCGTTTTAGATTATGGATTAAGTACTGAAGATTTTTTTCAATTAAAATTAAGAACAATAAAATAAAAATTAGAAATTATGATAAAAAGAACTACTATCAATGCTTACCAAGTAGGTTTGGTTTTTGAAAAAGGAAAATTAATAAAAGTGTTACAACAAGGAACATTTTGGATTTTAGGAAACAAAGAAGTAAGAATTTACGAAATGAAACAATCTTTCGTAGCACCAATAGAATTAAACATTTTATTGCAAAATGAAAAATTGGCTTCACTTTTAGAAATTGTAGAAATTGCAGATAATGAATTAGCTTTATATTTCACAAATGGATTATTTAAAGAAGTTTTATTAACGGGAAGATATGCGTTTTGGAAAGGCTATGTAGAAAACACCTTTATTAAAGCCGATGTTTCCAAAGTAGCTATTACTGAAAAAATTACAGATGCTTTATTGGAAAACGTTAAAGTAAGACCTTTTGTTAGAAAATTTGAAGTAGCCAACTTTGAAAAAGGATTACTATTTGAAAACGGAAAAATTATAAAAGAATTACAAGCCGGAACGTATTACTTTTGGAAAAATGCCATATCACTTGAAGTAAAAAACATTGATGTGAGACAACAACAAATGGAAATTTCTGGTCAGGAATTATTAACAAAAGATAAAGCGGCTTTACGTATTAACTTTTTTGTGAGATACCAAGTTGTTGATACTATTAAAGCCTTAGTAAACAATAAAGAGTTTGACAAACAATTATATATTGTAATGCAATTGGCAATTAGAACTTTTATTAGCAACTTCACTTTAGACGAATTGTTGACAAGAAAAGACACAATTTCAAAAGAAATTTTAGAACAAGTGACTTCCAAAATTAACGATTTAGGTTTAGCGGTTTCTGATGCTGGAATTAGAGATGTGATTTTACCAGGTGATATGAAAGAAATCATGAATCAGGTTTTGGTTGCCGAGAAAAAAGCGCAAGCCAATAGCATTATGAGACGTGAAGAAACGGCTGCTATGAGAAGCATGCTTAACACAGCCAAATTAATGGAAGAAAACGAAATGTTGTGGAAATTGAAAGAAATGGAATACGTAGAAAAAATTGCAGATAAAATTGGTGAAATCACCATTTCTGGAAGCGGAAACATCATCGGACAATTGAAAGAAATTTTCGTGAAATAGAAAGATTTTTACACTACGCAAAATAGTTGCGTAGTGTAAAACTTTCTTTGTATCAAATAAAAAGAAACATCATGAAAAAAAGAATCATAAAAGACGAACCTAAATACAGGGATATATATAGCAATCCAATGTCAGTAAAAAGAATTTCGATTTCACTTGATAATTGGAAAAAATCAAAAACTGCACAATCCGATTTCTCTAATCAAGTTGACTCAAGAACTTTTGAAAAACTTAAAAGCCCAAACTACTGACAACACAATAATGACAAATACGATGATTCTGATATGTGAATTGTTAGGAAAGTTCAAAAAACTGTTGAAAACTGTGCCCGATTCCAAGGAGTGGAATTCTGTTATGTTCAAACAAGAAATCGAGTATATTGGACACTAATTTATGGGAATCATGGATTTAGGTTGTAACGCAAATCAATAGTTTTTCAACGCATGGTTGAAACATGCCTATCTATGAAACAATATTAAGACACATTATATTATATTGAACTATGGCATGTGTGACAATACAAGTG
>JAUMDQ010000116.1:0-1772 GCA_032121715.1 Flavobacterium sp. | reverse complement strand
TAATGATTGAAATTCAAGCTTTGGTTTCAACAGCAGTTTATGGCACACCTCAACGTAGCACAACAGGTTATAATCTGAAAAGATTGAACATGATTTTAGCAGTTTTAGAAAAACGTGCGGGATTTCATTTGGGAGCGAAAGACGTATTTTTAAATATAACTGGCGGAATTAATGTAGACGATCCAGCGATTGATTTAGCTGTAGTTGCCGCGATTCTATCTTCAAATGAAGACATTACTATCGATAAAGATTTTTGTTTTGCTGGAGAAGTCGGTTTAACTGGAGAAATTCGTCCGGTAAATAAAGTCGAACAACGCATTCACGAAGCAGAAAAATTAGGTTTTTCAACTATTTTCGTATCGAAACACAACAAAATCAATCCAAAAGATTTTAAAATTGATGTTCGAATGGTGAGTAAAATTGAAGATTTAGTGGAACAATTATTTGGGTAAAATCGCATGAAAACCAAATCCGAAATAGTTCAAATTCTACAATCCTATCACGAATTAGGTGAAACAGAAGCTGCTGCATTATTTTTATTAGAAGAATTCGATATCAAACACCCCAACTTTAAAGGCATCGCATTACGAGAAAAAGCCGAACCCAATTTCATTTTATTTACAGCTGAAGGCGAAATTGGTGATTCTCAAATTATTAGAATTCCAGAAAATGCTTTTGAATTTCCATTTGAATTAGTTATCAATTTGTTGGCTCACGAAATGATTCACGTGATTCAAAAATCTGCTGAATATAAAATTCAAGACCGAAACGAACGCGAATGGCAAGCCTATTATGAAATGTGTTTTCACGAAATTTTCCCAAAAGTTCCAAATGCTTCCAAATTTCAGCAGAATTTTTTCGCCAATAAAGCCTTAGAATATTATAATCGAATGGAAAAAGACAGTGAATTACAAAAAAAATATTCGAATCAAAAACTTGAAATTGAGCAGTTTATAAAAAACTTGGAAAAATAATTTACTTCCCTCCCAACCTTTTTATACAAATTGTAATCTATATAAATAGAACTTCTGTTGAGTAAGTTTCAATTTAAATTACAAATAGTATGAAAAAGCAATTTTCCCTAAAAATAGAAAATCCGTGTAAAGCTAAATTTAGCGAAATGATTCCAAATACAAATGGTTCATTTTGTAGTTCTTGCGCAAAAAATGTAATCGATTTAAGTCGAAAAACCAACTCCGAAGTTGCAAAAATATTAGCACAATCAAAAGATTCCTCTATTTGTGCACGTTTAAAAACTTCGCAACTAGAACAAGTTTTTGAACACAACGAAGTTTCAAAATTAAATTCTTTCAAATACGCAACGGCAATTGCAGCTTCAGTTTTATTGACTTCAAATGTAGTGGCTCAAGAAAAAGAACCTCTAAAAATTGAAGTGGACACATCAGCATCAAAACGAATTATAATGGGGAAAATTGCTTACAGAGAACCTGTGAATAAAGTAATTGCCTTCTCAATTCATGGAAAATTATTGGATAGTAAAACTAAAAAACCACTTTCAGCAAAATTATATCCCAACTTATCAATTTATATCAATGGCGCTCAAAAGAACTGTAAAATTGATGCGAAAACAGGAAAATTTGAAGTTCCTATAATATTGAGTGAAAACACAACTGAAATTAGTGTTCAGATTAGCAATGATGATAAAAATTACAACAATACGTATCAAATTGATTTAAGACTAATCAAAAACAACAAATTGGAATTCAATGTCTCTATCCAACCGGAAGAAGAATTACAAAATTATAAAATCA
>JAUMDQ010000115.1:0-11297 GCA_032121715.1 Flavobacterium sp. | reverse complement strand
GAAAAATTAGGAAAGATTTTACAAAGCACTATTTCTTCATGGAATGACGTTTCAACTAAATCGGATTTATTAGAAGCCAATCATAAAATTGGTCAAGCCGAAATCTTATTCGCACAAATTGAAGATGCAGAAATTCAAAAACAAATAGACAAATTGGAAGCTACAAAAACAGCCAATCAAATAGAAAATGCAACGGTAACACCACAAAAAGAAACAACCTCTTTTGAAGATTTCGCTAAAATTGATTTACGAATTGGAACAATCATCGAAGCAGAAAAAATGCCAAAAGCCAACAAATTATTGGTTTTAAAAGTCGATACTGGAATCGATGTAAGAACAATTGTTTCTGGAATTGCAGAACATTTTACACCCGAAGAAGTCATTGGAAAAAAAGTAACTGTTTTAGTAAACTTGGCGCCAAGAGCTTTACGTGGTGTAGAAAGTGAAGGAATGCTTTTACTTACAAATACACCAGAAGGAAAATTAGTTTTCGTAAATCCTGATACGGACGGTGTTGGTAATGGAGCTGTAATTGGGTAAAAAAATAATCATTAAAATTATTATGTTAAAAAAAATCATAACATTTCTAGTAATTTGTTCTTTTTCAAATGCTAATAGCCAGAAACTGATCTCAGAAATAAAAATAGGTATACCAAAAAAATCAGAAGCTTTTCAATTTGAAGACGAAGAAACTAAAAATGTTTTTCTTTTTTTAGACAATAAAGAAGTAGTCTCATCATTCAAATTAGATGAAAGTTTAAAAGTTGTCGATTCCATTAAAATAAACAAAGGAAAAAACAAAATTGAATCCATAATTGGATATTCAAAAAACCAATCAACTTATTACACCTATTGGAATTCTAATGACAAAAAATTATTTTATGTTTTGAGTTATGATTTTGAAAAAAAGGAGTCGAATGTTGCAACAATTAACTTTGACATTGGAAAAGAAACAGTAATAAATAGAATTACTATTGAAAACAAATTTTACATCATTACAGCAACTAAGAACACCAATAATGTGAATTTTTATTGTTTTACGGACAAGACTTTTACAAAAAAAACAGTTGAATTAAATGGTTGTGTGTTTTACGATGATAACCAAGGTAAAATTCCGTTTTATGATTTAGCTACAAAATCATTTACAGCACTTTACGGTGGTGTACAAAATATTTCTGAAGACAACCCTGCCTCATTAACATTTGCTTCTTATGAAAAAAAATCTTATTCAAAAGGCAATTCAATAATTTTTACTTTCGATAACAATAGAAATTATACTCAATTTTTAAAAATTGACTTAGACAGTTATCAATATGACTATAAATTATTTTCACAACCATTTTTCGCAATAGATCCTGAATCATTTGAAATTCACATGAGTAATTCATTTTTTGTAAATGATAATTTAATTCAACTAAGAAGCAATTCATCTACTCTTACCATTTCAGTTAAAGACAGTAATAGAAAAGAAATTAAAAATCTAAACGTACTTTTAGACAAAGAAATTGATTTTAAAAATTCAGATATCATTCAAGAAAGACTAAGTATTAAAAACACGAGAACATTAGACAAGAGTAATCAGTTCCTTAGAAAAATATCAAATTCAAACGCATCTGTTTCCTGTTATTTTGAAAATGATACGTATTATTTAACATTAGGTTCATCGAGTGAAGTTCAAAACAACAACACTATGATTTATGGAGGAATGTTTGGTTTAACAGGAGCTTTAATTAGTTTAGCTTTAACTTCAAATTACACTATGAATAACATAGAATCATACAATAATAGAATTGTGGTTTATATTAACTGTTTGTTCGATAAGGATTTTAATCATATGAATGGCGAGAAAAAGCAATTAGCCTTTGATAAATTAAGATTATTCATTGCCGAAAATAAGTTAGCCAATAATATAGCATTTAAATTAAATGACAAATTAATTTATGGCGGAAATAATTCTAACAAAAAATTTGTTTTTTATTCATTTAGCGACAATTAAATCATGACAAAAAAAACAATCGCATTCGATGCTGACGACACCCTTTGGCACAACGAACCTTATTTTGATGAGGCACAAGCAAAATTTTGCGAATTGTTTCAAGATTTTGCGTCCAAACAAGAAATTTTACAGCTTATTTTAAATCATCAAGTCAAGAATTTACCATTATATGGTTTTGGAATTAAAGCCTTTACACTTTCGATGGTTGAAGCAGCGTTGGAATTAACCAACCACCAAATTAATGGAAATAATATTGAAAAAATAATTGCCATTGGTAAAGATTTACTACAGAAACCAGTCGAATTATTACCAAATGTGACTGAAGTTTTAGAACAATTAAAAGGTAAATACAAATTAGTAGTTGCGACCAAAGGCGACTTAAAAGACCAACATAGAAAATTACACGATTCAGGTTTAGGTGCTTATTTTCACCATATTGAAGTGATGAGCGACAAAACAGATTTGGATTACACCAAAATGTTACATCGTTTAGAATGTAAACCACAAGATTTTGTTATGATTGGAAATTCATTAAAATCTGATGTTTTACCGGTGTTGAATATTGGCGGAACTGGAATTCATATTCCATATCATACGACTTGGGAATACGAGAAAATTGACTTCGAAATTAAACACGAAAATTTCAAATCGATTGCTAACTTAACGGAACTTTTTGAGATTTTATAATTGATTAAATGAAAAGAGAATTAGACATAACAACTTGGAACAGAAAACAACATTTCGAATTTTTCTGTCAATTTGAAGAGCCTTTTTTTGGAACAACTATACAATTTGATTGTACAAAAGCGCATGCCAAAGCTAAAGAATTAGGCGTGAGTTTTTTTGCGTATTACTTACATAAAACTTTAGCTGCAGTTAATAATATTGAGAATTTCAGATACCGAATTCAAGACGGAAAAGTTTTTATTTACGATAAAATAAACGTTTCCTCAACCATTTTACGTGATGATAAAACTTTCGGATTTTCGGAAATTGAATACGATGAAAATCTAAATATCTTCATTGAAAACTACAATACGGAATCGACTCGAGTTAAAAATACTTCTGGACTTTTCACAAGAGACTACAACGAAAACATCGTGCATTTTTCGGCGTTACCTTGGGTAAATTTTACCTCCATTTCTCATTCAAGAAGTTTTACTTTCCCAGATAGTTGTCCAAAATTTTCTTTTGGGAAAATGACAACAGAAAACGATAAAAAATTCATGTCAATGTCAGTTCACGTGCATCACGGTTTAGTGGATGGTTATCATTTAGGCTTGTTTTTTGAAGAATTTGAACGCTTAATGAACGCATAAAAATAAAAAAGAGCAACTGATTCAGTTGCTCTTTTCATTTAAACACAGCTTAAACCGCGTTCAAAATTGCTAAAATATCATCTCCAAATTTCTCAGCCTTTTGTGGTCCGAAACCTTTAATTTGTTGTAATTCGTCAAGGTTACTTGGCTTATACATAGCTAAATCGATTAATTCTGAATTGTGACAAATCATATAATTTTTCTGTTTCATTTTTTCCGCTTTATCCGTTCTCCATTCTTTCAAATATATATAAACTTGTTGGTCTTTTGCACTTAAATCTTCAAACGATTTACGTACCAAACTCTCTGGTTTTGTTATCTCATTTTCATCATAATGTACAATTACCGACCAATAATTTTCTGTTTCTACATATTGCGTACTGGATTTCTTAAAAGTTACTGCTGCTAAAAATTCATTCAACACATTTTGGTCTTTTTCCAACTTTTCAGCGTCTAATCCGATAGAAAATACTTTAACTTTCATCGCCAAATTATTTACTTAACAATAAGATTTCGTTTATTACAACCTCAGTGATATAACGTTTGTTACCTTCTTTGTCGTCGTAACTTCTGTGTGTTAACTTTCCTTCTACAGCAACTTCTTTACCTTTTGTCACGTATTTTTCAATAATCTCAGCCGTTTTTCCCCAAGCGGTAACTCGGTGCCATTCGGTTTTTTCTACTTTATCACCGTTTTCTTTGTAATACACTTCGTTTGTCGCAATAGAAATATTCGCTAATTTTTTTCCTGCTTCTAAATTTTTGATTTCTGGCTCTTGTCCAACGTGTCCGATTAATTGTACTGAATTTTTCATAATGGCGTATAAATTTAATTTTGGTTTATATAATTATTCTTGAAATTTATTATTTATTTCCTCCTAACAACAGAATTTCTGTCGCAACAATTTCCGTTACATAACGTTTGATTCCGTCTTTATCTTCGTAACTTTTATGTGATAACTTTCCTTCAATGGCAATTTCTTTTCCTTTTGAAACATACTTTTCGATAATCTCAGCAGTTTTTCCCCATGCAGTAATTCTATGCCATTCCGTTTGTTCAACTTTTTCTCCTTTCGCATTCGTATAATTTTCATTAGTTGCGATGGATAAATTGGCTAATTTCCCGTTTTCTAAATTCTTAATTTCTGGCTCTTGCCCAACGTGTCCGATTAATTGTACTCTGTTTTTCATAATGGCGTGTAAATTTAAATTGTTATAAAATTGTTTTTAAATGTTTAATGAACTCGTTGTTTCATTTCGACAGTGCAAAGATGTGGTACCTTCAAAAAATTATTCGGTTGTTATTCATTTAATATCGATTGTAAATGTTTGTTGTCGTTTGTAATTGGTCTAATTTTTTACTATATTTGTTGTAAATCAATTGTATATGCCTTCAAATATTAAATCTATAGAATTACGTAATCTTAAAATTGAAGATTATAAAGAATTAAAAAAATCCATGGTAGAATCGTATCCTGACATGGTAGATTCGTTTTGGAGAGAAAATCAAATTGATTTATTATTATCAAAATTTCCAGAAGGACAATTAGTAATAGTTGTTGACGGCATAATTGTAGGTTCCGCCTTATCCATATTGGTAACGGAAGACTTTGCATTCAAAACCAGAACTTATAAAGGAATAACAGCCAATTACACGTTCAATTCTCACAATCCAGAAGGTGAAGTTATCTACGGAATTGATGTTTTCATAAATCCACAATATCGTGGACTTCGTTTAGGCAGACGTTTATATGATGTTCGAAAAGAATTGTGTGAACAATTAAATTTAAAATCCATCATTTTTGCTGGAAGAATTCCGAATTATGGAAAATATAAAAATGAAATTACTCCAAAAGTATATATTGAAAAAGTAAAGAAAAAAGAAATTTACGATCCTGTTTTATCGTTTCAGTTGAGTAATGATTTTCACGAAGTTCGTGTCCTAAAAAATTATTTAGAAGGCGACATCGAGTCACAAGAATATGCAGTTTTATTAGAATGGAATAACATTTATTATGATGATAGTCCAAAATTAATTAAAAACGAAAAAAGTGTCGTACGTTTAGGATTAATCCAATGGCAAATGCGATCTTTAGCCAGCTTAGATGCTTTATTTGAACAAGCTGAATTTTTCATTGATACCGTCTCAGGTTACAGTTGCGATTTCGCTCTTTTTCCCGAATTTTTCACCGCACCTTTAATGGCGGATTACAACCATTTATCTGAGGCAGAAGCCATTAGAAAATTAGCCGTTCATACAGAAGATGTACGTTTGAAATTTCAAGAATTTGCCATTTCATACAACATAAATATCATCACGGGAAGCATGCCTTATATTGAAAATGGACACGTTTACAATGTAGGATTTTTATGCAAACGCGATGGAACCAACGAAATGTATCGCAAAATTCACATCACGCCAAATGAAATTTTCCACTGGGGAATTACAGGCGGAGATACCATTCAAACTTTTGATACGGATTGCGGAAAAATTGGAATTGTAATCTGTTACGACGTAGAATTTCCAGAACTTTCCAGATTAATGGCAGATCAAGGTATGAATATTTTATTTGTTCCTTTTTTAACAGATACGCAAAATGGTTATACGAGAGTAAGGCATTGCGCCCAAGCACGTGCCATCGAAAACGAATGTTATGTGGCCATTGCCGGTTGTGTAGGAAACTTACCAAAAGTGAATAACATGGACATTCAGTTTGCTCAAGCAGCCGTTTTTACACCTTCTGACTTTGCTTTTCCAAGTAATGGAATTAAAGCAGAAGCCACACCAAATACCGAAATGACATTAATTGTTGATGTTGATATCGATTTATTAAAAGAATTACACGTTCATGGAAGCGTAAATACCATGAAAGACAGAAGAACCGACTTGTACCAACTTAAAAAACTAAAATAAATGAAAACACTCTTTTTATTTTTAACTTTTTCGACTTTAGTATTTTCACAAAATACCTTGCAATATAACGACGAAAAAGGTTCCACAAACGCGACTTTAGAGGACGTGAAATGGCTCGCCGGAAATTGGAAAGGTACTTCTCCATTTGGAATTTGTCAGGAAAATTGGGATGAACCAAGCGGAAAAACGATGATGTTTTGCTTTAAAATGATTAGCGACAACAAAGTTACTTTTTATGAATTTGGTCAGATTATTGAAAAAGATAAATCAATTGAAATGCAAATTAGACATTTTAGTGGCGATTTAAAACCATGGGAAAATGAAAAACCAGAAATTTTTAAGTTCATCAAAAAAGAAGACAATAGATTTTATTTTGATGGTATTACTTATGAAAAAGTAGGCGACAACACATTAAACGTTTATGTGTATTTTGAAGAAAGTAAAGAAGAAATTAAATTTATATTTACCAAGTAATATGACTTTAGATAACTTAAAATTTCCAATTGGACCATTTAAAATGCCAGAAAAAGTGACATCTGAGATTTTAAACAATTGGATAGCCGAAATTCAACAACTGCCAAATGAGTTGATACATGTGGTCCAAAATTTATCCAAAAAAGAATTAAAACTTATTTACCGACCAAACGGCTGGAACATCAAACAAGTGATTCATCATTTGAGCGACAGTCATAGCAATGCTTTGATTCGTTTTAAGTTGGCTTTAACCGAAGAAAATCCAACCATAAAACCATATGAAGAAAATTTGTGGGCGGAATTAGTAGATGGGATGGACGATGATATTTCTTATTCGTTATTAATCTTAAAAGGCATACATCACAAATGGCATTTGTTATTAGTAAGTATGGACGAAAATCTTTGGGAACGCACTTATTTTCATCCTGAATCCAAAAAAATAGTGACTTTGAAAGAAATGATAGGCTTATATGCTTGGCACGGCAAACATCATTTAGCACATATCAAACAAGCATTACAATATAAAGGAGAATTTGAATTATGAAAAACTGCTTAGAATGTGGCGATAAAATTGTAGGTAGAGAAGACAAAAAGTTTTGCAGCGACGGTTGCAGAAATGCCTACAACAATAAAATGAATAAAGATCACACCAATTTAATGCGCAACATCAACAATAAATTGCGTAAAAACTATAGAATTTTAACCGAATTAAATCCCGAAGGCAAAACAAAAACCACTAAAAACAAACTAATTAGCAAAGGTTTCGATTTCGATTTAATAACTTCCGTGTACACCACAAAAACTGGAAATACTTATTATTTCGTGTACGACCAAGGTTATATGGCGGTGGAAAATGAAGGTTTTGTTTTAGTAAAAAAAGATAATTAATTGATGTTAGAAAATAAAAGAATTTCAATATTAGGTTGCGGTTGGTTAGGACTTCCGTTAGCCCAAAAATTAATTGAAACAGGTTTTGAAATAAAAGGTTCCACGACTTCTGAACACAAATTAGAAGTTTTAAAATCTAATAAAATCGCACCTTTTTTAATAGCACTTTCGGAAGATAAAATCATTGGGAATATTTCCGAATTTTTAAACGATTCCGAAATTCTAATTATAGATATTCCGCCAGGATTAAGAAAAATTACGGAAGCAACTTCAGAGAAAACGTTTGTAAATAAAATCAAAAATCTGATTCCTTATATTGAAAGTTCAACTATTGAAAAAGTAATTTTTATTAGTTCGACTTCCGTTTATGGTGATTCAGATTCGATTCCGAAGATTACCGAAGAAAGCATTTTACAGCCAGATACCGAGAGCGGAAAACAACTTGCTGAAGTCGAAAATTTATTTCGAAATAATCGAAATTTTGAAACAACCATTATCCGTTTTGGCGGTTTAATTGGTGAAGACCGAAATGCGGTTAAAATGTTAGCGGGAAAAACCAATATTGCCAATCCGGAAGCGCCGATAAATTTAATTCATCAAGAAGATTGTATTGGTATTATTAGCGATATAGTGAAACAAAACTGTTGGAATGAAACTTTCAACGCAGTAGCACCCAATCATCCGACAAGGAAAAACTATTATACCGAAAAAGCTAAGCAGTTCCATTTGATTGCTCCATTATTCACAGAAAATGAAACTAATATTGGAAAAATTGTTTCCAGTGAAAAATTGGAAAAAGTTTTGGGGTATTTTTTTAAAAATCTAAAATTAGATTAATATCATTTCCTCATACGTCAAAATAGTATCATACCCTTTTGAAGTGAAATATTGGGTTGGATTTTCTTTAGAAAGCACCATTACGAAATCGCCGCCCCAAGCACCTAAACTTTTAATCGTGCCTTTGAAATCGTAAAATAAACGTTCTTTTACGGTTTCCATTTCTAAAATATTGCTTAAAATAATTTCGTGATGGTCTAATAAATCGGTTGTAGTTTCTAAGTTTGGAGAAAGCACTATTCTGTTTGTAATTTCAGAAATCGTTGCTGTTTTTTTAGTTAGAAATTGTTGCTTATTCATGTAATTCTGAATCGCATGTCGGCTATTTTGCTTTTTATTTAAATAGACAAAATAGATGTTTTCTGTATAATCCGGAGTAAAATCAACGACCTCAACAATGGGTTTTTCTTCTGCATCTAATTGATATGTAATAGCAGAATTATGTTGCGCGCAAGCAATATCATAACCACTTCCACCAAAACTTTTTCGTAACAATTCGAAGGCATCAATTTGTAACCATTGGGCTATATTGTTGATTAATGTTGATGAAGTCCCTAAACCCCAATTTCTTGGAAAAGTCAATTCGGTTTCAATTATATAACCTGTTTCAGATTTTAAAAATTCAGGATTTTGAAGATTCGCTTGATGTAAAATTTCAACTAAAGTATGTTTTATGGGATGTTCTTCTTCAAAGTCTTTTCGTGAAATGATGTCTTCAAAAGTCAGTTCTGTTTCAAACCAAGTGCTTTTATCAGCATCTAAACTTTTCCAAATTATTTTTCGTTCTACCAATGACGAAACTTCTAGCGATTGTCCAAATTTTGTAGGCAACGCTAAAGCTTTGGCGCCGTTTAAAACCAAATATTCTCCGGTGATTAGGAGTTTTCCGTTAGAGTAGTATGTTTTTTTCATATGTTTTGCCAAGAAGACGCTAAGGCGCAAAGTTTTTTTACTTGATTCTTTTTACTTTTTACTTGGCTCTTAAACTTTCTAAAAAATCCACCACTAAATTATGCGAAGCGGTCTTGTTTTCAAAATGTGCTATAACTTCTTGTTTTTCTTCTTTTGTGGCTTGGTGTTGGTTTAAAATGTTGTTCAGGTGCATTTTCATGTGTCCTTGCTGAATTCCAGATGTGGTTAACGAACGTAAAGCGGCAAAATTCTGAGCCAATCCGGCAACGGCAACAATTTCCATTAATTCAGTTGCTGATGGATTTCCTAACATTTCTAAAGAAAACTTCACTAACGGATGCAAATTGGTTAATCCGCCAACGGTTCCTAAAGCTAAAGGCACATCTAACCAAAAGGTAAAAATTCCGTTTTCAATTTTGGCATGAGATAAACTTGTGTATTTTCCATCTTTACTTGCATAAGCGTTCACACCAGCTTCCACAGCACGAAAATCATTTCCTGTTGCTAAAACCACCGCATCGATTCCGTTCATAATGCCTTTGTTATGTGTAACGGCTCTGTAAGGTTCTACTTCTGCAATTTTCACAGCCGTTAAAAACTTTTGGGCAAATTCACTTGACGTGATATTTTTGTCTTCATTTAATTCAGAAACTGGACAAGAAACTTCAGCACGAACTACGCAATTCGGTACAAAATTGCTCAAAATGCTCATCACAATTTGAATCGAATTGATACCGAATTCTTCCGATTTATTTTTGAACGTTTTCGCAAATTGCTCTAAACACGAATTGATGAAATTCGCACCCATGCTATCTTTCGTTTGGAAAGTCGCGTGCAATTGGTAATAATTTTCTAAAGCTTCGGTTTTATCAACCAATTGAATATCGGAAATTCCGCCACCACGTTTTTGCATGTTTTTGGTAATACCTTCCGTTTCTGAAAGTAAAAAAGGTTTTACAAAATCAAAATATTCGGAAAGTTTTTGTTTGTCTCCTCCATACATAAAATGAACTTGACCAATTTTTTCTGTTCCTAAGATTGTAGCTTTGAATCCGCCACGAGCACCCCAAAATTTTGCGGCTTTACTTGCAGCTGCTACCACAGAACTTTCTTCAATAGCGAATGGAATCGTATAATTTTTTCCGTTGATAGTAAAATTTGGCGCTACACCTAAAGGCAAATAGAAATTTGTTAAAGTATTTTCTATAAATTCATCGTGTAATTTTTGAAGTGCTTCATCTGAATTTTTATATTGATGTAAAATTGCTATGGCTTGTTTTGGATTAGCGAAATGGTTGTTAGCAATCCAATTTATTTTTTCTTCTTTCGTTAGTTTTGAAAAACCTATTTTATTTTGAGTCATTAGTATCATATTGATTTGCAAAGGTAATAAAAGTTACTTTTAAAGTGTTTTAATCCATTTTAAAAGTTTGGTGTCGAAAAGTTCTTTATCTAATGGTTTTACCACAAAATCTACCATTCCGATTTCCAAACATTTTTCTCTTTCACCTGTAAATATTCCTGCGGTTAAGGCAATAATTATTGCTTTCGGATTCATTTGTAAAATTTCTTCTGCAGCTTCATATCCATTTTTAACTGGCATTTGAATATCCATTAATGTTAGTTGCGGATTTTGTTTTGCATATTTCTGAATCGCTTCTTCACCGTTTTCGGCTTCAATAATCATAGCGTTTTTAAATTGTTTTAAAATTAAAGTTTTGGTCAACAACATATTTATTTTATTGTCTTCTACTATCAAAATTTTAATTTTTTTGCCGTTTTTTGATTCCACCTGTTTATCTAATCCAATACGTTCAACTGGATTTATATCTTTTAAATTATTCAATTCTTTTTGTAAAGCATCAATTTTAAAAGGTTTTAGCAAGATTTTAATTTTCTCATTTAGTAAATTTTCAACATTGCTAGAAATGATAGGTTGCATAATGTACAGATAGAA
>JAUMDQ010000114.1:3108-6465 GCA_032121715.1 Flavobacterium sp. | reverse complement strand
TACGAATTCGTGGTTTGATTTCTGGAAAGTTTTTGATATGAAACCATATATGTCATTTCAAGATAATACTTTTAATACTGTTGTTTCAGTAATAAATTCTATTCAAATTTTTGTTGTGTTACTTCTAAAATTTGTCTTTCTTCTATTGAGTTTTTACTATTTATATGATTTGATAAAAAACAGAAAAATTAATTCGGTAATGATACTTTTAGCTTTCATTCATGCTGCGGCTATTTTACAAGCTTTAGTAGTTTATGGAACAAATGCAAAATATGCTTTTCCTTACGAATTTTTTATGCTGGTTGTAATTTTGTTATTCTTGAAAGAAAGATTTAGTTGGTTTTCCAAAGTTGAACATATTTCTCAGCCTGAGTAATATAATGATGTTCTTTTTGAATAAATTGAATGGCATTTTTACTAATTCGTTCAATTTCTGAAGGATTTTCAATTAAAAAAGACAATTTTTCGACTAAATACTCAACGTCTGGTAATGCATTTATGGCCACTTCATCTTCTTGTAAATGATAGTGATTTAAGAATTCTGTTTCTGCGCCAGTAAATACTACTTTTCCTTTAGCCATGGCTTCTAAGGCATTAAAACCTTGATCAAAACAATAGACTTGATCTAATAAAATATGTGCTTTTTCGAAATGTTTCTGATAGTCAGTATACGGAATATCTTTAGTTATTTTGACTTCGACTGTATTTGGATATTTTTCTTGAATAATTTCAATGGCTTTCTCAAAAAATGAGATACCTTTTTTAAATGAATTTCCTGTATTGATTCCTAAAAAAATATTTATTTTATCAGAAATTTTATTTTCAATTACTGTAATTTTATCATTATTTATTGGATTTGCGATAACTCCCAAGTATTTTTCATTCCCGAATAATGGTCGTACATAATCTAAATCAGAAGCAATAACGCCTCGGATATTTTTATACAAATACTTATGAATTTTTTGATGTGGTTTATCTACAAAATCGAAGAAGTAATCATATTGTTTTTTAGCTTCCGGAATGTTTTCAAAATAAGCATTCATTACGGAATATCTATCTTTTTGTTGCAGCATATGATTTACAGTAACGTAATCAATTCCACAACATAACAAGAAGATTTTTTGGTTTTGTTTGAAAAGACGTTTAATTAAAAGCAATTCTAATTTTGAAACGGTTTGAATCGGACTTTCGTTAATGAATTGCACAACATCAAAGTGTTGCAGCTTTTTAGAAATCCACCAAAAACGAATACCGTGTTCTAGTAATACCAAATCATATTTGAATATTCTAAACCAAATTTGTCTTGGAATATTTCCTAATTTCGATTTGAAAAAATTCGCACGAATACTAATATCAGCCGGAAAGTTTTTAAATCCATCGCCATTATTCACTAAAACCACTTCATGACCTAAAGCCAAAAGTCCTTCTTTTAATGAATTATGTAACCGACTAAATTCTCCTACGAGTAGTATTTTCATTTTTTGTTTTTGATATTTCAAATATAAAGAAAAAACCTATAAGTTCAGTTACTTATAGGTTTTTGAAATGTTTTATTGTTTTTGATTTATTTCTTAATATCGAAAGTAATGGCGTTTTTCACTTTATCTTTCAAAATGGCTATATCAATTACTTCTTTCATTGTATCTACGTAATGGAAAGTTAAACCCGTTAAATAATCGGCTTTTATTTCTTCAATATCACGTTTGTTTTCTCTGCACAAAATAATTTCTTTAATATTTGCACGTTTTGCAGCTAATATTTTTTCTTTAATTCCGCCAACTGGTAACACTTTTCCACGTAAGGTAATTTCGCCAGTCATCGCAATATTTTTCTTAATTCTACATTGTGTAAAACTGGAAACCATTGAGGTCAACATGGCAATACCAGCACTTGGTCCGTCTTTTGGAGTGGCACCTTCTGGCACGTGAATGTGAATGTTATATTGATTTAAAATATCTGGATCAATGTTTAATAGTTTGGCATTCGCTTTAATATATTCTAAAGCAATTGTCACAGATTCTTTCATTACAGTTCCTAAATTTCCTGTCATGGTCATTGCGCCTTTTCCTTTAGAAACTAACGATTCAATAAACAAAATATCACCACCAACAGATGTCCAAGCTAAACCTGTAACTACACCTGCGGTATCATTATTTTCGTATTTATCACGCTCCATTCTTGGTGATTTTAACACTTCAAGAATATCGGCATCCGTCACTTTTTTGTTGTATTCTTCTTCCATCGCTACTGATTTTGCAGCATGACGCACCATTTGAGCAATCATTTTATCTAAACCACGAACACCAGATTCACGAGTATAACCTGTTACGATTTTTTCTAATTGTTTTTTACCAATTTGTAAATCTTTTGTCGTTAATCCATGCTCTTTTAATTGCTTTGGTAATAAGAAGTTTTTCGCAATTTCAATTTTTTCTTCAATCGTATAACCAGACATGTTTATGATTTCCATTCTGTCTCTTAAGGCAGGCTGAATGGTTGATAAACTGTTTGATGTTGCAATGAACATTACTTTTGAAAGGTCGTAACCTAATTCTAAGAAATTGTCATGGAAATCACTATTTTGTTCTGGATCTAAAACTTCTAATAGGGCAGAAGATGGATCACCATTATGACTTGTAGATAATTTATCAATTTCATCTAAAACGAAAACAGGATTGGAGGTTTTTGCTTTTTTGATCGATTGAATAATTCTTCCAGGCATCGCACCAATATAGGTTTTTCTGTGTCCACGAATTTCCGCTTCATCACGTAAACCACCTAATGAAATACGCACATATTCTCTTCCTAAAGCTTCCGCAACTGATTTTCCGATTGAAGTTTTACCCACTCCTGGAGGTCCGTATAAACATAAAATTGGCGATTTCATATCGTTTCTCAATTTTAAAACGGCCAAATGTTCAATGATACGTTTTTTGACATCTTCTAAACCAAAATGATCTCGGTCTAGAATTTGTTGTGCTTTTTTAAGGTCGAATTTATCTTTCGAAAATACATTCCAAGGCAATTCTAAAAATAAATCTAAATAATTACGTTGGATTCCAAAATCTGGTGAATTCGGATTTGTACGTTGTAATTTATAAATTTCTTTTTCGAAATGTTCCGCCGTTTTGGCATCCCATTTTTTAGTTTTTGCTTTGTTACGCATTTCGTCAATTTCTGCATCGTGCGAAACACCACCCAATTCTTCTTGAATGGTTTTCATTTGTTGTTGCAAGAAATATTCACGTTGTTGTTGGTCTAAATCGAATCGAACTTTAGATTGAATATCGTTTTTAAGCTCCAATTTCTGAAGTTCGGTATTCATGTATTTCAAAGTAGCTAAAGCACGTTCTTTTA
>JAUMDQ010000114.1:0-3098 GCA_032121715.1 Flavobacterium sp. | reverse complement strand
TAAATCGACAATAGAAAGTAAGTTTTGTTTGTCTTCCACGTTTAAATTCATGTTAGACGACACAAAATTGATTAAAAACGGATTACTTTCAATGTTTTTTATAGCAAAAGTAGCTTCCGAAGGAATATTCGGACTTTCCTTTATAATTTCAATTGATAATTCTTTAATCGATTCAATTATCGTAGCAAATTCTTCGTCATTTTTCTTTGGACGAATTTCTGTTACTTCTTTAATTTTGGCTTTAAAGTAAGGTTCTGATTGGGTAAATTCTTCAATCTCGAAACGTTTTTTACCTTGTAAAATTATGGTTGTATTTCCATCAGGCATTTTCAGTACGCGCATAATTCGGGCAACTGTTCCTACATGATGAATTTGGTCTGAAGTTGGATCTTCATCCGCTTCATCTTTCTGAGCTACAACACCAATAATTTTTCCGGCAGCATTCGCATCGTTAATTAATTTTATTGATTTATCTCTACCTGCTGTAATAGGAATTACAACACCAGGAAACAACACGGTGTTTCTTAATGGTAAAATGGGTAAATCTGCAGGTAATTCTTCATTATTCATTTCCTCCTCATCTTCGGGAGTCATTAATGGAATTAATTCTGCTTCTGTATCTAGTTCTTGAAGCGACAAATTGTCAATCGCTAATATTTTATGGTTTGGCATATCTATTTATAAGTCATTTTGTCATTAAAAATGGGTAGTAAATTTACGAAAAATAATTGTGAATTGATGTAATTATCAATAAATACAAGGATTGAAGTATAATTTACACTTGTATAAGTCAAGATTTATGCCATAAAAAATCCCGAAGGTGAGTTCGGGATTAATAGATATAAAATATTTTATTTAGTTGATGTAAGTTGCATCTAAACCGTAGTCAATTGTACCTGTTGTAATTTGATATGTAATTCCAGGAGTAGTTGACTTTTGATAAGATAAAGTGAATGTTCCTTTAATTCTTCTCGTAGTTATATTGAATTCAGTAATTGTAAACGAACCAGCAGTAATGGTTGCGATAGGTGCACCTGCTGTGTTTGGTAAATCAACATGAGCTTGAGAAAGTAAACTTGTTGTTAAATTATTTTTTTCTGTTAATGGATACGTTCCAGCAACCCAATGGTTATTTGGGATGTACAAACTAATTTCAGTAAGAGTACTTAAAACATCGCTTGTTACACCTTGTATTTTTAAATATCTTGGCGCACCAATTGGCGCAGTATTGTTTAAAACTTGAACATCAATTCCAGTTTGATCATACAAATAAGGTTTCATGTTATTAAACTGAACACCTTCAATATTTGCGGTCATTATTGCTGGTGAATAATCTGCTAAATCAGCTGCTGCTGTAAATGTTATTTCATTTCCGTAAGAAGTTCCAAATGCATTAGTTGCATAAGCGCGAAGATAAACTGTTGAACCAGCTTCTACATTTAGATCAGCTATTGTTGATGTAAATGTTCCAATTCCTGTTCCATCAATTGTCTTTTTTAAACTTGGAACCGTTGGATTTGCTGTAGAACTCCAAACTACTCCTCTTGCAGTAACTGCTGAACCACCATCTGTAGTGATAATTCCACCTGAAGTTGATCTTGGATATATGTTATTTGTAATGGCTGTAGTTGTTAAAACAGGTAAGCTAGAAGCACTACCAGTTGTGATTATAACTTCATTTCCATAAGAAGTACCATTGTTATTTGTTGCATACGCACGAATGTAATAGGTAGTTGCTGGAGTTAAATTGTATAAGGTTGATACAAAATTTCCAGTTCCTAAACCATCCATTGTTTTTGAATCAGCTACAGTTGGGTTTGGATTTATACCAAATACGACTCCTCTTGCTGTTACATCTTCACCACCATCTGAAGTTATGGTTCCGCCAGAAATTGCTGAAGTAGAAATAGTATTAGTAACAATTGTAGTTGAAACAACAGGAAGTGCTGTAGAGCTTCCTGGACCCTGATTTAAAAGATCTGCTTCTATAGGCTCGTCAGTACAAGAAACGAAAGAGAATACACTAAAAATAATTAATAAAGAAAATATTTTTTTCATGATTGTTGTGTTAAATTTTCCCAAATATAAAATTATTTTTGAACTTTTAGTGTTCTAAACAATAAAAAAACACCTGCGGCAAAAAATATAACTAAAAATAAAATGGCATTTCTCATGCTTCCTGTTATTTGATCAATAAAGCCATAAATTAGCATTCCAATTACAATTCCGATTTTTTCCGCAACGTCATAAAAGCTAAAAAAGGAAGTGGTGTCTTTGGTTTCTGGAATTAATTTCGAAAAGGTGGAACGGGAAAGAGATTGAATTCCGCCCATTACCAAACCAACAATAGCGGCTGTTGCGTAAAATTGATTAGGTTCGGTTACAAAAAATGCTCCAATGCAAATAAATATCCAAATGGAATTGATAACGATTAGTGTCTTAATATTTCCAAATTTTGAAGCTAATTTTGAAGTGATAATCGCACCTAAAACAGCCACTAATTGAATCACTAAAATACTCACAATTAATCCTTTTGTTTTTTCGTCAGAATTGGCCCAATTTATTTCTTGTTCTCCAAAATAAGTGGCCACCAACATTACGGTTTGAACCGCCATACTGTAAACAAAAAAAGCAAATAAAAATTTCTTCAGAACTTCATCTTTAAAAAATAAAACTTGTACTTTTTTTAATTCTTTAAATCCATTTAAGAAAACGGAAAAATTTATTGGATTGTTGTTTTTGTTTCCTTTAGGTAAGTAATAAAAGGTATATTGACTGAAAACTAACCACCAGATTCCAGTAAAAACAAAAGACAATTTCATGGCTTCTAAAGCTGCTGGGCCAGTTTTACTTAAGATGAAAACCAAACAAATCAATAATAAAACCACACTTCCTACATATCCTAAAGAGAACCCTTTGGCGCTTAAACCATCGTGTTGTTCTGTGAAAGCAATGTCTGATAAGTAGGAATTATAATATACTAAACTTCCCCAGAAACCTAATAATCCAAAATAGAAACAAGAAATTCCGAAAACTACATTTTCTTTGGTAAACCAATATAAACCAATACATGAGAAGGCACCTAAATAACAGAAAAA
>JAUMDQ010000113.1:0-10878 GCA_032121715.1 Flavobacterium sp. | reverse complement strand
CAATAGATAGTGGGGTTGTTGTGTTATTCTTCATTGCACTAATAACAGGGTACTTTATTACACAAAAAATATATAATAAGAAAACTCCTAATTAGGAGTTTTTTTTTGTTTAAATCTTAATTTGTCATGAAAAAACTGCTTTTACTATTTTTATTCGTTTCAAATTTTTTGTCATCACAAACTTGGCAGCCCTTAACTTCTATTCCAAGTAACACAATTGCTAGCAATCAACGTTTTGATGATGTCTTTTTCTTAAATGAAAATTTAGGCTGGGCTGCTAATGGATATTATTCAGCTGTTTACAAAACAATTGACGGTGGCGTAAACTGGACTTTACAAACTACCGGAGCGATATTAGGAAGCTCTCATTATTTTAGAAACATAGAATTTTTAGATGAAAACATTGGTTTCTTAGGTACTTTAAATCAGAAATTTTACAAAACTATTGACGGGGGAACCACTTGGAACTTGGTCACAAACATCACTCCCAACCCCGCTGCAATTTGTGGATTAGATTGTGTTGGAACTTCAACCGTTTATGGATGTGGCGCCTATTTTGTTCCCGCATATATTATTAAATCAACGGATAGTGGTAACACTTGGCAATTTATCGACATGTCTGCCTATGCAAATGCTTTAGTAGAGGTTAATTTTATTGATGAAAATATTGGTTTTGCAGCCGGAAACAACTCTAGTGGTGGTGTTATTTTAAAAACTACTGATGGCGGAGCAACATGGACTCAAATACTAAACACGGGTTCAAATGGTGATTATGTTTGGAAGTTACAGATCTTAAGCTCCAATAATAATGTGCTTTTTGGCGCTGTTGAATCTGGTGGACCAAACCCTGGACGATTAGCAAAAAGTATTGATGGCGGCGTAACTTGGACTTTACAAAACGCTCCAGAAAGCATTATACAAGCTGTTGGTTTTTTAGATGAAAACCATGGTTGGATGGGCGGACATACGACTGGTTTTTACGAAACTCTAGATGGCGGCGCTACTTGGACAAACACAGGTGTGGGCAGCAATTTAAATAGAATATTTTTCGTTGGTAATACTGCTTATGCAAGCGGAAGAACTATATATAAAATGGGTAGTGTTTTATCGAATTCTGATTTTGAAGAGCAAGATAGAACAAATTTAAGCGTGAGTGTTTCTCCAAATCCTTTATCTGACAAATTAAATATTGAGATTGACTTTTTAGCCGAAGACCATCTTCTAATTGACTTATATGACAATACAGGAAAATTAGTAAAGAGGCTAATCAAAGATGACATTTATTCTGTTGGAATAAAAAAGTACAGTTTTGATTTTCCATATTCTTCCGGAACTTATTTTATTGATTTTCATACTAATACAGGAAAACAAACTTCTAAAATTATCAAAAAATAACTATACCGATTATGTATTCAATATCGGCATAAAATTAAAAATTTGGAGAAAATTTATAGTTTCAAATTTTATTTTTGAAGTTCGTACATTCTAGCAATATATTTTCCAACTACATCAAATTCCAAGTTTACTTTAGTGCCAACTTCGAAAGTATGAAAAATGGTATTTTCATAAGTATAAGGAATAATTGCTACACTAAAACTGTCTTTTTTAGAATTCACAACCGTTAAACTTGTACCATTTATTGTAACAGAACCTTTTTCAATCGTAATATTATTTAAAGCAGTATCATATTCAAAAGTAAATTCCCAACTTCCTTCTTTATCTATAATATTAGTACAAATTGCCGTCTGATCCACATGCCCTTGTACGATATGCCCATCTAACCTATCTCCAAGCTTCATAGCTCTTTCAATATTGACTTTATCGCCAATTCGCCATGATCCTATAGTCGTTTTATCAATCGTTTCTTTAATTGCAGTTACCACATGTTTGTCGTCAAATAAATTCACAACAGTCAAACACACACCATTATGTGCCACACTTTGGTCAATTTTCAATTCATTTGTAATATTTGTTTGAATTGTTAAGTGTATATTTTCCTGATCTTTTTTAAGATCTGAAATTATTCCAAGAGTTTCTACGATACCTGTAAACATATGACGGTTTATTTTTATAAATTTGCATCAAAATTAAGAAATAAAAATGGTAAAACATTCCGAAAATATAATTGTTGGTGTTTCTATTGGAGACATGAACGGCATTGGACCAGAAGTAATACTAAAAACGTTTGAAGATACTCGAATGTTAGAAATATGTACGCCGGTTATTTTTGCCAATGTAAAAATTGTTTCGTTTTTAAAAAAATCGTATAATTTAAATGCATTCATTCAAGGAATTGACAAATTAGATCAAATCGTTTTGGGAAAAATAAACGTACTAAATGTATGGCGCGAAGGTGTTAATTTAGAAAACGGAAAACTAGACGAAGAAATTGGAAAATACGCTATAAAATCTTTTCAAGCGGCAACAACGGCTTTGAAAAATAATCAAATTGATGTTTTAGTTACAGCGCCAATCAACAAATACAACATTCAAGCGGAAGATTATAAATTTGCAGGTCATACTGATTATTTAAATGAACAATTAGAAGGTGATGCACTAATGTTTATGATTCATGAAGACATTAAAGTAGGTTTAATTACAGATCATGTGCCCATTGCAGAATTATCGAAGCATATCAATTCGAAATTAATTGAGAAAAAAATAACAACAATAAACCGAAGTTTAATTGCCGATTTCAAAATAAACAAACCAAAAATTGCCGTTTTAGGATTAAATCCACATAGCGGAGATAATGGTGTTATTGGAAAAGAAGACGATGAAATTGTAAAACCAAGTTTAGAGAAAATTTTCAAAAGTGGCATCCAAGTTTTTGGTCCGTTTTCGGCAGATAGTTTCTTTGGTTCGAGCCAATATAAAAATTATGATGCGGTTGTGGCGATGTATCACGATCAAGGATTAATTCCTTTTAAAACACTTTCTTTTGGCGAAGGAGTGAATTTTACAGCAGGTTTAAACAAGGTAAGAACATCACCAGATCATGGAACTGGTTTTGATATTGCTGGTAAAAACATAGCAAATGAAGGTTCGTTCAGAGAAGCAGTTTATAGTGCGATTGACATCTATAAAAACAGAATCGAATATAATGAACTAACCAACAATCCTTTGAAAAAAGCATCTGGAAAAGTTTAATTTAAAAAAAAGCGAAGAAAATTATTGTAATTCCAATATTTTTGTATCTTTGCACACCCTTATAAAAAGGGGAAAACTGATAGTATGGAAAAATTAAAAGATTTTTTAATCCCATTTTCAGGATTAAAACTGGGTAAACACCAGTTTGAGTTTCAAGTAAACAATACGTTCTTTACTCATTTTGGATATGATGAATTTAACAGTTCTGACATCAAAATGAAAGTTATATTAGAGAAAAAAAGCAATATGCTTGAATTGAATTTTTCGCATAATGGAACCGTAAATGTTCCGTGTGATTTAACCAATGAAGATTTTGATTTACCTATAAAAGGAAAAATGAAGTTGATAGTTAGATTTGGAGAAGAATTTAATGATGAGAATGATGAATTTATCATCTTACCTCATGATGAGTTTCAAGTAAATGTTGCCCAGTATATTTATGAAATGATTGTGTTGTCTGTTCCAACAAAAAGAATTCATACCGGCATAAAAGACGGAACATTACAAACAGAAGCATTACAAAATTTGGAAAAATTTTCTCCTACTGAAACCAAAGCAAAAGAGATTAAAGAAATAGACCCAAGATGGGACGGTTTAAAGAAACTATTAACGGATAAAAAATAGAGTAAAATGGCACATCCTAAACGTAGACAGTCATCGACTAGAAGAGACAAAAGAAGAACACACTACAAAGCATCTGCACAACAAATTGCAACTTGCGTAGTAACTGGTGAAGCTCACTTATACCACAGAGCTTACTGGCATGAAGGTAAAATGTATTACAGAGGTCAAGTTGTTATCGACAAGACTGAAGCAATGGCATAATTACATTAAAATAAATGAGAAACTCTCACTCACGTGAGAGTTTTTTTATTTTAAGTAAAATTATATAATAGTATTTTAAGAAAATTCCGAAATATTTCGTAATTTTCGCCTCTTTACGCACATAAATTTGCAAAGAAAATTATTTATTTATGAATAAAATTACTGCCGCAATTACTGCAATAGGCTCGTATGTACCAGAATACGTATTATCAAATCAAGTTTTAGAAACTTTAGTTGATACTAATGACGAATGGATAACATCTAGAACCGGAATAAAAGAGAGAAGGCTTTTAAAAGAAGAAGGCGAAGGAACCTCTTTCCTTGCCATAAAAGCTGCTCAAAATCTCTTAGAAAAAGCAAAATTAGACCCAAAAGAAATAGACCTGGTAATCATGGCGACTACCACTCCGGATATGCCTGTGGCATCAACTGGTGTATATGTAGCCACTCAAATTGGCGCAACAAATGCTTTTGCCTACGATTTGCAAGCCGCTTGTTCAAGTTTTCTTTTTGGAATGTCAACTGCTTCTGCTTTTATTCAGTCTGGAAAATATAAAAAAGTTTTATTAATTGGAGCTGATAAAATGTCTTCAATTATTGATTATACCGACCGAGCAACCTGTATCATCTTCGGTGATGGTGCTGGAGCTGCTTTGTTCGAACCCAACTTCGAAGGTTTAGGATTACAAGATGAAATTCTTAAATCGGACGGAATTGGTAGAGAGTTTTTAAAAATCGATGCAGGCGGTTCTATTTTACCTCCTTCTGAAGAAACAGTTAAGAACAAACAACACTTTGTATTTCAAGATGGAAAAACGGTTTTCAAACACGCCGTGTCTGGAATGGCTGATGTAAGCGAAAAAATAATGGAACGCAACAACTTGTCTCATGACGATGTAAATTGGTTAATCGCACATCAAGCAAACAAAAGAATTATTGATGCAACTGCCAATAGAATGAATTTGGACGAATCTAAAGTATTAGTAAACATACACAGATACGGAAACACAACTTCAGCAACTTTACCGTTACTTTTAGCAGATTTCGAAGATAAATTTAAAAAAGGAGACAATTTAATTTTTGCCGCATTTGGTGGAGGATTCACATGGGGATCTATCTATTTAAAATGGGCATATTAACAATAACAAACTATAACTAAACAACTTTATTATGGATTTAAAAGAAATTCAAAACCTAATCAAATTTGTATCTAATTCTGGAGTAGCAGAGGTAAAATTAGAAACTGGTGATGTGAAAATTACAATTAGAACTACTTTAGAAGGTAATTCTCCTGATATCACTTATGTACAACAAGCGCCAATGCAACAAGCTATTCAGCAAGCCACACCTGTTGCTCCTGTTGCTGCCGCTCCTGTTGCTGCAACACCTGCAGACACAACAGCAGAGGACAACTCTAAATATATCACTATTAAGTCACCAATGATTGGTACTTTATACAGAAAACCATCTCCAGACAAACCAATGTTTGTGGAAGTGGGAAGTACAATTAACAAAGGAGATGTAGTTTGTGTAGTAGAAGCTATGAAATTATTCAACGAAATTGAATCTGAAATTTCAGGTAAAATCGTAAAAGTTTTAGTTGACGATTCTTCTCCAGTTGAATTTGACCAACCTTTATTTTTAGTTGACCCATCATAAAAAGTTAGAAGTTAGCCCTTCGACGAAGCTCAGGATGACAAGAAGTTAAGAATTTTTCTCACTTCCATAAATTGTCAAATTGACACATTGTCTAATTATCTAATTATAAAAATATGTTTAAAAAAATATTAATTGCCAATAGAGGTGAAATCGCTCTACGCGTTATTCGTACGTGTAAAGAAATGGGAATTAAAACAGTTGCTGTTTATTCTACTGCTGACGCCGAAAGTTTACACGTAAAATTTGCTGACGAAGCAGTTTGTATTGGACCTCCTCCAAGTAATTTATCTTACTTGAAAATGTCTAATATTATTGCAGCCGCAGAAATTACAAACGCAGATGCCATACACCCAGGTTATGGTTTCTTATCTGAAAATGCAAAATTTTCTAAAATTTGTCAAGAGCATAACATCAAGTTTATTGGTGCTTCGCCGGAAATGATTGACAGAATGGGAGACAAAGCTTCGGCAAAATCGACTATGATTGAAGCTGGAGTTCCTTGCGTACCAGGTTCTGTTGGAATTTTAGAATCGTACGAACAAGCGGAACAATTAGCTAATGAATTCGGATACCCAGTAATGCTAAAAGCAACTGCCGGAGGTGGTGGAAAAGGAATGCGTGCCGTTTGGAAACAAGAAGATTTATTAAAAGCTTGGGAAAGTGCTCGTCAAGAGTCTGCTGCCGCTTTTGGTAATGACGGTATGTATTTAGAAAAATTAATTGAAGAACCTAGACATATTGAAATTCAAATTGTAGGGGATTCATTTGGTAAAGCTTGTCACCTTTCTGAAAGAGATTGTTCTGTTCAAAGACGTCACCAAAAATTAACTGAAGAAACGCCTTCTCCATTTATGACGGACGAACTTCGTGATAAAATGGGATTAGCTGCTGTAAAAGCTGCTGAATATATTAAATACGAAGGTGCCGGAACCGTTGAATTCTTAGTGGATAAACATAGAAATTTCTACTTCATGGAAATGAATACTCGTATCCAAGTAGAACACCCAATTACAGAACAAGTAATTGATTACGATTTAATTCGTGAGCAAATTATGGTAGCTGCAGGAATTCCAATTTCTGGAAAAAACTACTTACCACAATTACACGCAATTGAATGTCGTATTAATGCTGAAGATCCTTATAACGACTTCAGACCTTCACCAGGAAAAATTACAGTTTTACATTCGCCAGGCGGACATGGTGTGCGTTTAGACACACACGTTTACGCTGGCTATACGATTCCACCTAATTATGACTCAATGATTGCAAAGTTAATTACAACTGCGCAAACAAGACAAGAGGCGATCAATAAAATGAAGCGTGCTTTAGATGAGTTTCATATTGAAGGAATCAAAACTACTATTCCATTCCACAGACAATTAATGGATCATCCTGATTATGTTGCAGGAAATTACACAACTGCCTTTATGGACACTTGGGTAATGGATGCTAAAAAGGAAGAGTAATTATTATAAATAAAAAAGGCTGATAAAATTTATCAGCCTTTTTTATTTATAATAATTTTATTTTTTCAAATCTTTTATCACACTAAACGCGATATCAATTTGATTTTCGTTAACAATAATTGTGAACTCGTTGCTGGTAGAAATTACTTCATCAATTGTAATACCTTCCCAAGCTAACGATTGAAAAATATAATAATACACTCCTGGAACTGATACGTTTTCATGTGGTAATTTTACCGTTATTGAAGATAAATTCTCGTTTTTACTTAATAACTTTTCCGTTTTTAAACATTCTTCAACAATTGAATTAACTTCAGAACTAACCACAATATTTGTTTCGCTTACCCCACGAGATGATGTATAAAATACATTTTTATTAGTTTTAATTTCGAACATTAATTTAGATTGATTTTCTAACAATGTTTCAGAAATCTCATAAGTATAATCTGTTAATGAAGAACGAACAGTGATTTCACCAAGATTTTGTAAAACTTTAGCAACTCTATGACTAATTTTAAAATCTAATTCTTCTGATATTCTTTTTAAAGCCATCACAACTGCTCCTTGCTTAATATCTTTACCTAAGTGCAATTCAATTTCAGGCATTATGATTCTGGCTAATGATGTTAAATTTATTATCCCTTCAGATAAAGAACTCAATAAAAAAGGCTTTGTTTTTAAATATTTCTCAACTACTGATGCTACTGTCTTCATTTGTGTTTGTTGTGTGTGTGTGTTTTTTTTTGCAAATATAAAAAACAAATTGTTATAATTGTAACTAATTGTCAAAATAGTAAAACGCTTCTTCTAAATGTTCGATTTCAAATTGCTTATGTTTCGCCTGAATGGCAATAATATCAAATCGAACTTCTACATCTAAATTGTTTGTAATAACATATTCATTTACCGCTTTTACCAATAATTTTATCTTTTTGGGTTTTACAAAATCTTGAGGCGAACCATAATCAACACTACTCCTTGTTTTTACTTCAACAACTGCTAAAATATTGTCTTTTAGAGCAATAACATCCACTTCTGCTTTTTGAAAAGTCCAATTCGTTTCTAAAATATCATAACCCTTTTCTATCAAAAAATCAACCGCTAATTCTTCACCTATTTTTCCTAATTCGTTATGTTCTGCCATATATTACTCGAAAGTTAATTTGATTTCCTTTTCATTTACTTCAAAAGAAACTTGACTTCCTAAAACCAAAGTTCGGTTGTCCTTTTGATGACCGGCACAGAATTCAAAAGCAATTGGAATATTTAAATCTTTAGCAATTTCAGAAATAATTTGGACTTCATTTTGTCCGAATGGAATTTCGTTGTCATGCATATCTCGCATACTTCCCACAATAATTCCTTTTACATTTTTGAAATAATCATTGCGTTTCATATTGTACAACATGCGGTCAATATGATATAAATATTCATCTAAATCTTCAATAAATAAAATTTTATCTTTGGTTTCGATGGACGATTTCGAACCTAATAAACTATAAATAATAGACAAATTCCCTCCAACTAATTCGCCTTTTGCCACACCTTTTTTATCATACGATTTTGAAGGAATGGTGTACGAATTTTTAATCCCGAAAAGTGCATTTTTGAACGTTTCTTTTACTTCTTCAGACGCTTTCGGAACTGTAAACGGCATAATTGAATGCAAAGTCGCCACATTTAACGTATTAATATGACTATGCAAAACCGTTACATCACTAAAACCCATCACCCATTTTGGATGTTTTTTAAATTTCGAAAAATCAATCCTATCAATAATTCGAACCGTTCCATATCCACCACGAGCACACCAAATAGCTTTTACATTATCATTATCTAATTGGTCCTGAAAATCGGCTGCTCTTTCTGTATCTGTTCCACCAAGTTGACAACTGTCTAAACCAATTGTTTTTCCTAATTTCACTTTCAAACCCCAAGATTCTAGCAAATCAATAGCTGGTTTGGCATCTTCAGGAAAAAATTTACGAGCGGTACAAACAATAGCAACGGTGTCGCCTTTTTTTAAATAAGGAGGAATTTTCATTTTGTGTTGAGAATATGAAATTAGAGAAAGAAAAAATATTATGAAATATCTATTCATGAAATGATTTAAATGTTGATTTCAAATTTAAACAAAATCAAAATAAATTCGCCTATTAGTGCGTAAAAACTTATTTTTGCATTAAATATTAATTAATTCAACTTTTAAAAGATGATTTAAGCAGATTAATATTTTCACAATAACTAAAATAAAAACTTTGCGACGCCTAGCGATACACTTTGCGTCTTAGCGGTAAAACAAAAAATATGTTACAAAATCCAAAAAGATATACCATTACAGCGGCATTGCCCTATACAAATGGGCCAATTCATATTGGTCATTTAGCAGGTGTTTACGTTCCTTCAGATATTTATGCCAGATATTTACGCCTTCAAGGTAAAGATGTCGCCTTTATTTGTGGAAGTGACGAACATGGTGTGGCCATCTCAATGAAAGCCAAAAAAGAAGGCATTACGCCACAACAAGTAATTGATAAATATGACGGAATTATTAGAAAATCATTTATTGATTTCGGAATTTCGTTTGATAATTATTCACGAACTTCCTCTGAAATTCATCATAAAACCGCTTCAGAATTTTTCAGAAAACTATACGACAAAGGTGATTTCATTGAAGAAGTTACCGAACAATTATACGATGCCAAAGCTGATCAGTTTTTAGCGGACCGATTTGTAACTGGAACTTGTCCAAAGTGCGACAATCCAGAAGCATACGGCGACCAATGTGAAAAATGTGGTTCAACATTAAACGCAACAGATTTAATCAATCCAAAAAGCACGATAACTGGTGAAACGCCAATTTTAAAAGCCACAAAACACTGGTTTTTACCTTTGAACAGATACGAATCTTTCTTAAGAGAATGGATTTTAGAAGGTCATAAAAACGATTGGAAACCAAATGTTTACGGACAAGTAAAATCATGGGTTGATGGTGGTTTAGAACCAAGAGCCGTAACGCGTGATTTAGATTGGGGAATTGATGTGCCAGTTGAAGGTGCTGAAGGAAAAAAATTATACGTTTGGTTTGATGCACCAATTGGTTACATTTCATCAACGAAAGAATGGGCTGCCAAACAAGGAAAAGACTGGGAACCGTATTGGAAAGATGCTGATACAAAATTGGTTCACTTCATTGGAAAAGACAATATTGTATTCCATTGTATCATTTTCCCTGCGATGTTAAAAGCAGAAGGAAGTTATATTTTGCCAGATAATGTTCCTGCAAATGAGTTCTTAAATTTAGAAGGAAATAAATTGTCAACTTCTAAAAATTGGGCAGTTTGGTTACACGAATATTTACTAGATTTTCCAGAAAAACAAGATTCGTTGCGTTATGCGTTAACTGCGAATGCACCAGAAACAAAAGATAACGATTTCACTTGGAAAGATTTTCAAGCGAGAAACAATAATGAATTAGCCGCGATTTTCGGAAATTTCATCAACAGAGTCGTGGTTTTAACGAATAAATATTACGAAGGAATTGTTCCAACGCCGAATGAATATTCAGAAGTTGATTTGCAAACATTAGCGGAATTAAAAGCCTATCCAGCTGTAATTTCAAGTTCGATTGAAAGATACAGATTCAGAGAAGCTTTAGGTGAATTAATGAACGTTGCGCGTTTAGGAAATAAATATTTAGCGGATGAAGAGCCATGGAAAATGGTGAAAGAAAATCCGGAACGTGTGAAAACTCAAATGTATGTTGCGCTGCAAATCG
>JAUMDQ010000112.1:7774-10911 GCA_032121715.1 Flavobacterium sp. | reverse complement strand
TGATTTTTTTCTTTGGAAACCAAAGCAATACAGTATTTGCAGTTCAAACGCAATCTGAAATTTCTACCGAAAACATCCAAAAACTAAACTGGCTATTTGGAGAAACACAACAAATTGACAGTAAAAATATCTCTCAAAATTTTGTAGGACCACGTGCCGCTATGGTTACACCCTGGAGTACGAATGCGGTTGAAATCACTCAGAACATGGGGATTTCTGGGATTATAAGAATTGAAGAATTCGAAAAAGTATCGATTGATTTCAATGATTTTGATCCAATGTTACTTCAAAAATATACAGAATTACATCAAGACATTTTTACGATAAACATTCAACCTGAAGCTATTTTAGAAATTGATGATATTAATGCTTACAACAAACAAGAAGGTTTAGCTTTAAGTTTAGAAGAAGTCGAATATTTAGATAATTTAGCAACCAAATTAGGAAGAAAATTAACAGATTCTGAAATTTTCGCTTTCTCACAAGCCAATTCAGAACATTGTCGTCATAAAATTTTCAATGGGACTTTTGTAGTGGATGGAGAAGAAAAACCTACATCATTATTCAAATTAATTAGAAAAACATCTGAAACGAATCCAAACGAAATTGTTTCAGCATATAAAGATAATGTTGCTTTTGTTAAAGGTCCGAAAGTAACGCAATTCGCACCAAAAAGCGCTGACAAACCAGATTTTTACGAAGAAAAAGAATTCGATTCTGTATTGTCATTAAAAGCAGAAACACACAATTTCCCAACAACTGTTGAGCCTTTTAACGGAGCAGCAACAGGTTCTGGAGGAGAAATTCGTGACCGTTTAGCAGGTGGACAAGGTTCGTTACCATTGGCAGGAACAGCAGTTTACATGACTTCGTATTCAAGATTAAATGACAATCGTAAATACGAAGAAGCGATGGCAGAACGTCCTTGGTTGTATCAAACACCAATGGATATTTTGATTAAAGCATCAAACGGCGCATCTGATTTTGGTAATAAATTCGGGCAACCGTTAATTACTGGTTCTGTTTTAACTTTCGAACATAATGAAGAAAATCGTAAATTAGGTTACGATAAAGTAATTATGCAAGCGGGTGGAATTGGGTACGGAAAATTAGATCAAGCGATTAAAAAGAAACCACAAGAAGGCGATAAAATTGTCATTCTTGGTGGAGAAAATTATAGAATTGGAATGGGTGGAGCTGCAGTTTCTTCTGCAGATACAGGTGCTTTTGGTTCAGGAATTGAATTAAATGCCATCCAACGTTCTAATCCAGAAATGCAAAAACGTGCTGCGAATGCTATTCGTGGTTTAGTGGAAAGTGACAACAATCCAATTGTATCTATTCACGATCATGGTGCGGGTGGACACTTAAATTGTTTATCAGAATTAGTAGAAGAAACAGGTGGATTAATCGATTTAGATAAATTACCAGTTGGAGATCCAACACTTTCTGCAAAGGAAATCATCGGAAACGAATCTCAAGAAAGAATGGGATTAGTGATTGGTGAGAAAGACATGGACATCTTACAAAAAATTGCCGATAGAGAACGCTCTCCAATGTATGAAGTGGGTGTTGTTACAAACGATCACAGATTTACATTCGAATCGAAATCTACTGGTTTAAAACCAATGGATTATGCTTTGGAAGACTTTTTCGGAAGTTCACCGAAAACAATAATGAATGACAAAACAATTACTAGAAATTATAGCAATTCAGAATATAATTCAAAAGAAATCCCAACGTATTTAGAACAAGTTTTACAATTAGAAGCTGTAGCTTGTAAAGACTGGTTGACCAATAAAGTAGACCGTTGTGTAGGTGGAAAAGTTGCCAAACAACAATGTGCTGGACCGTTACAATTGCCTTTAAATAATGTAGGTGTAATGGCTTTAGACTTCAAAGGTAAAGAAGGGATTGCAACTTCAATTGGCCACGCTCCTATTTCTTCTTTAATTGATCCAGTTGCTGGTACAAGAAATGCAATTGCAGAATCGCTTTCTAACTTAGTTTGGGCACCGTTGAAAGATGGTTTAGATTCAGTCTCATTATCTGCAAACTGGATGTGGGCTTGTAAAAATGAAGGTGAAGATGCTCGTTTATATGAAGCGGTTCAAAGTTGTTCTGACTTTGCAATTGAATTAGGAATCAACATTCCAACAGGAAAAGATTCTCTTTCAATGAAACAAAAATATCCTAATGATGAAGTAATTGCGCCTGGAACGGTTATTATTTCAGCTGCAGGAAATTGTTCAAACATTACGAAAGTTGTAGAACCAGTTTTACAACGAAATGGCGGAAACATTTATTATTTAAATTTATCTCAAGATTCGTTTAAATTAGGTGGTTCATCATTTAATCAAACACAAAATAAAGTTGGAAATGAAACGCCAACTATCAAAAATGCTGACTTCTTCAAAAAAGCATTCAATACGTTACAAGATTTAATTAAAGAAAGAAAAATAAAAGCGGGTCATGATATTGGAAGTGGTGGTTTAATCACAACTTTATTAGAAATGTGTTTTGCAGATGTGAATTTAAGTGCGAATTTCAACTTAACTGCTATCAACGAAAATGATTCTACTAAATTATTATTCTCTGAAAATATTGCTGTAGTTTTCCAAGCTGATGCTGAAGTGGAAGCTACATTTAAAGCCAACGGAGTTGAAATTTTCAATATTGGGACAGTTACCAATTCAGATACAGTTTCAATTACAAATTATGATGATACTTTCAATTTAAGTGTTTCGAAATACAGAAAAGCTTGGTTTGAGACTTCTTATTTATTAGATCAAAAACAATCTAAAAATGGAAAAGCATTAGAGCGTTTTGAAAATTTCGCGAATCAACCTTTACAGTTTACTTTTCCATCGCATTTTGACGGAAAATTAGCACCAACTTCTACAACAAACCGACCAAAAGCCGCAATCATTCGTGAAAAAGGAAGTAATTCTGAGCGTGAAATGGCCAATGCTATGTATTTAGCAGGTTTTGATGTGAAAGACGTTCACATGACGGATTTAATTTCTGGTCGTGAAACTTTAGAAGATATTCAATTTATTGGTGCTGTTGGAGGTTTCTCTAATTCAGATGTTTTAGGTTCGGCAAAAGGTTGGGCTGGAGCATTTTTATACAATGAA
>JAUMDQ010000112.1:0-7764 GCA_032121715.1 Flavobacterium sp. | reverse complement strand
GAAAAAGCAAATACAGCATTGAAAAACTTCTTTAAAAGAGAAGACACACTTTCTGTTGGGATTTGTAATGGTTGTCAGTTAATGATGGAATTAGAATTAATTACTCCAGAACACGAAGTTCATGGAAAAATGAAACATAACGATTCTCATAAACACGAAAGTGGTTTTACTTCTGTCAAAGTTCAGAAGAATAATTCGGTGATGTTATCAAGTTTAGAAGGTGCTACTTTAGGCGTTTGGATTTCGCATGGTGAAGGAAAATTCAATTTACCTTTATCAGAAGAAAACTATAATATTGTAGCAAAATATGGTTACGAAGGTTATCCAGCAAATCCAAATGGTTCAGATTATAACACAGCTATGATGTGTGATGCAACAGGAAGACATTTAGTAACGATGCCACATATTGAGCGCTCAACTTTCCCTTGGAACTGGGCTAATTATCCAGAAAGAGGTCAGAAAGACGAAGTAACTCCATGGTTAGAAGCATTTGTAAATGCTAAAAAATGGATAGAAAATAAATAATATTACTCTAAATAAAAAAATCAGCTTTTAAAAAGCTGATTTTTTTATTTAGAAATTGAATATGAAAAAGTTAAGTAATAATTACCTCCACATACTTTTCAATAATTTGGCGTAAATCATGAAATTCGAAAGGTTTGACTAAAATATCTTTCATTTTGTATTTGGAGATATCGCCTTCTAATTCGTATTTATCTGAAGCCGTTAAGGCTATAATTGGAGTTGTTATTCCCAATTCGTGAATTTTTTCTGTAGTTTCAAAACCGTTCATTTTAGGCATGTGAATATCCATTAGAATAATATCGAATTTCTCGGTTTCTAAAATTTCTAAGGCATGAAAACCATCAACAGCAATGGTACATTTTAATTTGTTTTTTTCTAGAATTTTTTGAGTAACAATTTGATTTACCTTATTATCTTCCACCACTAAAACACTTAAATTCTCAATAGACATACTATTTTTATTTGAAGTATCCCTTACCACTTCTTCTCCTAAAATTAAAGGAATAGAAAATCTAATAGTTGTTCCTTTATTCAATTCACTGTCAATATAAATTTGTCCACCAAATGAATCTACAAATCGTTTTACAATGGCCAAACCTAGTCCAGTTCCTTGAAATTGTTCGTCAGAATTTCGTTCCACCTGAACAAATTTATCGAAAATTTTATCAATATATTTTTGAGGAATTCCTATTCCAGTATCCGTAATTTCAAAATTCAAAGCGCAATTATCTTTCGTGTAAACATGAATATTTACATCTCCATCTTTAGTGAATTTCAGCGCATTACTCAATAAGTTTATGATAATTTGAGACAATCTTGTTTTATCTGTTTTTATAAATTTTGGAACATCTGGAGCTAAATCTAAACTGATAACATTATGATATTGCTTGGCAATCACTTCCATAGAATTCACAATAGTTTCGATTTCAGATTTGAAATTAATATCTTCATAAATAAGATCAATATTTTCCGATTCAATTTTGGATAAACTTAAAACATCATTAATTAACGATAATAAATATTTTGCAGAAAATTTTAATGAATTGATATATTTACTATCTTTTAGTTCCGCATGTTCATTTTCAATTATCTCAGTCATACCGATAACACCATAAAGAGGCGTTCTTAATTCGTGACTAACCGTTGACATAAACTGAGTTTTAAGTTTGGCAATTTCTTCCGTTTTTTGTTTGGCTTTATATAGTTCAATATTAGCATTTTTTAGCTTTTTATTGATTTTTCGGTTTTTAGTAAAGTTTTTATATAGAAAATACATTAGGGTTAAAAAAGTAAAAACTAAAATGGTAAGAAAAATGATAAAGTATTTATTAAAATTTAATTTTTTAACGTAATCTTTATTTTCTTGTTCCACTTTTTCAATTCTGGAATTTATTAAATCTAATCTAAAAGTTTGATCCTTTCCTTGGAGTATATTTTTTTGTTCTTCATTATAAATTTCGCTATTTAAATCGATATAAAGTTTATAATATTCAACAGATTTATCTAATCTATTATATTTTTCATAAAATTCAGCAAACGATTTATAAATATCTAATAAGTTCATCCGAATGGCTGGAGTAGCATCTTTTTTACCTGCATCTACAGCTCCTAAAAAAGCACTTTCCGCATTTTTAAAATCTTTTTCATATAAGTCATAATACGATGAATAAGAGGCATACATAGAAATAATGACATCCATTTCATTAGATAATAAAACCTTATCTTTAACTTCGTCTAAGTATTTCTTTCCTTCCTCATATTGTTTTAGTTCCATTAAATTGGCGCCAATATTAAGTCCAGCAACTAAGAAATCATTATTATTTTTAAGTTTTTTTGTATGATAATACGCCTTTTTAAAATAATAGGTTCCTTTATTAATATCAATACCATTGTAAGAGTAAACTCCGCCAAGATTGTTGTACAACCAACCCAAAGCTGCGTCGTTTTTTATTTTTGAAGCACAAAGAATCCCTTCTTGATACAACTCAATGGCTTTATTATAATCTGTAAACTGTTCAAAATTTAATCCTAATAAATTATATGCTTTAGCCGCTAGTTCAAAATTTTGCTTTTTTAAAGAATAAGTAAGTATTTTTTCGGCTTGTTTTATAGATTCTTTATTATTTAAATTGTAAAAATTATCACTCGCAATAGCAAATAACTTTTTAGCCTCCTCATCACTATTTACATTAGTTTGGGAAAAATGTTTATTGAAAATCAATAAAAAAAAGAAAATATATTTAAAATTTTTCATGGCTTAATTAAACACAGAAGGAAAAATTATTAATTCAATCATTTTATATATAATTTAAACGTGTTTTTCTATAATCATTTGTAAATCCTTAATTTCAAAAGGTTTCACTAAAACATCATTAATCCCATTAATAGCCATTTCATTTATTATTTCATTCTTGTCAGAAGCCGTTAAAGCGATAATTGGTGTAGTTATTCCTAATTCTCTAATCTTTTTAGAAGCATCAAATCCGTTTAAAATTGGCATGTGAATATCCATTAAAATCAAATCAAACTTGTGTTTTTTGACTAGTTAGATAGCTTCTAAACCATTTTCAGCAATTTTACAAGTATGATCACTTTTATCTAATAATTTTTTGGTTACCATTTGATTGATCTTATTATCTTCTACAATAAGAATCTTCAAATGTGTTTTATTACTTTTTGCTTCTAAAACGGTATTTTTCTTGAATATTACTTCGCAATCTGCTTGAATATAAGGGATTTTAACTGTAAAAACAGTTCCTTCGTTTATTTTACTTTTGACCGAAATTTCTCCTTTAAATAAATCGACTAACCTTTTTACAATAGATAATCCTAAGCCAGTTCCTTTATATTGCTCATTTAAATTCACGTCAACCTGTACAAATTTTTCGAAAATTTTGTCTAAATATTCTTCTGGAATACCAATTCCATTATCTTCTATTTGGATTTGAATTTTTTGAACAGCATCTTCTTCTAAAAGTTGTAATTTAATAGAAACTACACCTTTTTTGGTGAACTTTAAAGAGTTACTTATTAAGTTAATTAGAATCTGAGAAAATCGGGTTAAATCGGTTTTTATAAACTGTGGAACCGCGTCAGAAACTTCAATATTTAATTCGTTTTTATTGGATTTTGCTATAATTCCCAACGATTCACGAATGACAGAAATTTCTTTTCTAATTTCTACATTTTCATAAATTAATTCAAACTTAGTGTCTTCAATTTTATACACATTTAAAACATCGTTAATTAATGACAACAAGTAGTTAGAAGAGAATTTTAACGCATTAAAATACTTGTCTTTTTTCAATTCAACATGTTCAGATTCAATAATATCAGCCATACCAATTACACCATATAAAGGCGTTCTAAGTTCATGACTTACATTAGACAAAAATTGAGATTTAAGTAACGAAGCTTCTTCTGATTTTATATTGGCAATTTTTAATTGTTCGTTAGATTCGAACAATTTTTTATTTAATTTTCTATAATCTAAATAGTTCTTAAACATAAAAATCAGAAAAAACAATAGAATACCAGCGAAAAACAAACTCATTTTCACAAGTTTGGATGAAGCTGTCATTTTTTGATCTTGCACTTTTTTTTCAGATGCAATTTTCTGGATTCTATTATTCATTTCTAATACATCAATAGAAACACCAGCAAATTTTATATCTTGATTTCTTTCCTTTAAATACAATTCATCTTGAAGTTTGTCGTGTTTTTCCAGAAACAACAACGCCTTTTCTTTATTGTTGTTTTTTTTATAGAACTTATAAATTTCATCATAAATTTCTAATTCATTTGGCTTAAAAAACTCAACATTATTTTCCTTTAATCTTTCTAAAACAAGGTTATATGAATTTTCTGCTTGGATGTTTTCATTTTTAATTGAATAATAATTTCCCAGCAAAGTATTATAGGTAACATACATTTCAAAATCATTTGTTGATTTTAATGTAGGTATTATTTTATCTAAATATTTTTTGCCAATATCTAATTTTTCCAATTTAAAATAAACATCAGCAATATTCAATTCTGTAAAAGCAATATCAAGATTATTGCCATATTTTAATGAATATTTGTAACATTTAAAATAGTATTCTAAACCTTTTTCTGGGTTGTCTAATCTAAAAAAATAAAGATTTCCTGTATTATTGTAAAGATATTCTATTTGCTGAAAATCATTTGACTTTAAAGCATATTTAATCCCTTCGTTATAGTAATACAACGCTTTATTTAAATCGGAAAATTCTTCGTAATTCAGTCCAATAATATTATATGCTTTCGCTGAAAAGCTATAATCATTATTTTTTAAGGCAAATTGCAATACTTTTTGGGCGTTTTCTAAAGAAGATTTACAATTTAAATTATTTAAATCTTCAATAGCTTTTTTTAAAGTTATTTTTGCCTCTTCTCTATTGTTTACAGCAACTTGAGCAAAAAATAATTTTGGTATTAGGAGAATAAAAAAGAGTATAAAATATAGCTTTGCTTTCATTTTATCATTTGAGAATTGTAAAAATAAAAAAATCCTGATATAAATCAGGATTTTTGGTGTAATTTATTTACAAATTATCTAATTAACTTCTTGTATTTGATACGAGTAGGTGTCACATCCTTACCTAATCGTTTGCGTTTATTTTCTTCATATTCTGTGAAACTTCCTTCGAAACTATACACTTGTGAATCACCTTCGAAAGCTAAGATATGCGTACAAACTCTATCTAAAAACCATCTGTCGTGAGAAATAATTACTGCACAACCTGCAAAATTTTCTAAACCTTCTTCTAAAGCACGAAGTGTGTTGATATCTAAATCATTCGTTGGCTCATCTAAAAGCAGTACGTTTCCTTCTTCTTTTAGCGTCATCGCTAAGTGTAAACGGTTACGCTCACCACCTGAAAGTGTAGCTACTTTTTTATTTTGATCACTTCCACCAAAGTTGAAACGAGATAAGTATGCTCTCGAATTTACTTGACGTCCGCCCATCATAATCAATTCTTGACCATCACAGAAGTTTTCCCAAAGTGTTTTGTTTACATCAATATTAGAGTGTGATTGATCTACATAAGCGATTTTTACTGTATCACCAACTTCAAAACTTCCTGAATCCGCTTGTTGTTCGCCCATAATCATTTTAAAAATGGTAGATTTACCAGCACCATTCGGTCCGATAATTCCAACAATTCCGGCTTGTGGTAAAACGAAATTTAAATCGTCATATAATAATTTATCACCAAATGCTTTCGATACATGTTTCGCTTCAATTACATTTGTTCCTAAACGTGGTCCATTAGGAATGTAAATTTCTAATTTCTCGTCTAATTCTTTTTGGTCTTCGTTTAATAATTTATCGTAGTTCTGTAAACGTGCTTTTTGTTTCGTTTGACGACCTTTTGCTCCTTGACGAACCCAGTCTAACTCACGCTCTAAGTTTTTTCTACGTTTAGACGCTACTTTTTCTTCTTGCGCCATACGAGTTGACTTTTGATCTAACCAAGAAGAATAATTTCCTTTCCATGGAATACCTTCTCCTCTATCTAACTCTAAAATCCAACCTGCTACATTATCTAAGAAATATCTATCGTGCGTTACGGCAATTACAGTTCCAGAATATTGTGCTAAATGTTGTTCTAACCAAAGTACTGATTCGGCATCCAAGTGATTGGTTGGCTCATCTAATAATAATACATCTGGTTGTTGTAATAATAAACGACATAGAGCAACACGACGTTTTTCTCCTCCAGATAAAACTGAAATTGGTGTTTCTGGATCTGGTGTACGAAGCGCGTCCATAGCGATTTCTAATTTGGTATCAATTTCCCAAGCACCGCAAGCGTCAATTCTATCTTGTAATTCGGCTTGACGATCCATTAACTTTTCCATTTTTTCTGGGTTTTCATACACCTCAGGCAAACCGAAATCGTCGTTAATTTTATTGAATTCTGCTAATAATTCGAATGTTTCTGCAGCACCTTCACGAACAATATCAATAACTGTTTTTGTTTCGTCTAAAAGTGGCTCTTGCTCTAAATATCCAACCGTATAACCTGGTTGAAAAACCACATCACCTTGGTAATTCTTATCGATACCAGCAATAATTTTTAATAAAGATGATTTTCCTGAACCGTTCAATCCAAGAATTCCAATTTTTGCCCCGTAGAAGAAGCTTAAATATATATTTTTAAGTACTTGTTTATCTGCTCCTGGATAACTTTTACTCAATTTTTGCATTGAGAAAATTACTTTCTTATCGTCTGACATATGAAATGTTTATGTTAATAGTTTATTGTTTAAATCTTCGTAAATCTTAAATTGTACTTCTAAATTTGTATTTTAAATTACATTCTTCCTTTTAAGGCATTAAAAACCCATGCGTTTGCGAAAAAACCTACGGCAACTGCAGCAAACCCCCAACCTGCAACATCATCGTATCTGTAAACAGCTAAACCCATTATAATTAAACCCATTATCACCATGATACCTGTAGCCCAAGCTAATACTGTATTTTTGTTCATCTTTTTAATTTTATAAATTTAGGACTGCAAATATCGGGATTTTTTATACTATAAAGAAACAATAGTAGTTAAAATTAAACTACCTAATTATTGCCAAATTAGTATGTTATTTATAATTTCATACCTACAGTTTTCATACACTATCTATAGCTTATCTATACTATAACTATACTTTATCTACTTTTTGAAGGTACTTTTAAATGAATATGAAGTAGGTTTACTATGACGGATTAATTGAATATTTTATATACCATTTCTTTTAGCATGTCATCTTCTTTCATGGAACCTGCGCCTACACCTTTCGATTTTACGTCAATATCTCGGATGACTTCTATAATTTGGCTTACTTTTCGCATGGGGAAATTTCTAGCTGCAGTAGCATATTCGTCTACAAAAAAGGGATTGACACCTAATACTTTTGCGACATTAAATTTTGATTTATCTTTTAATCCATGGTATTGCAATAATTGTGAGAAGAACGAAAACATTTGTCCGGTTACTAGTATCATTGGCGTTTCTTTCATATTGAAAGCAAAATGATGAATAATGTTGTACGCTTTTTCCTGATTTCTAACTGCTAATGCTGATTTCAATTCGAAAATATTATAATCTTTACTGAAACCTATATTTTCTTCGATATTTTTTGGTGTAAAAACGTGACCGACCGGAAAAACGATTTTTAATTTATCTAATTCGTTATTAATTTTCGCTAAATCCGTTC
>JAUMDQ010000111.1:1760-2475 GCA_032121715.1 Flavobacterium sp. | reverse complement strand
GAATGAAACTGTTTTCAGTATTTGTCACACTTAAAACATTATCTTTTGCAATCGTTTCGTTTATAATTGTATAGTTGTTATTGCCAATTGTAAAGGCATTCAACCCAGTTTTATTATTGTTTTGTCCCATATTATAAAACGTAGGAACAATTAAAGGCGAGTTTTGAAAGTTCGAATTTTCTTTGTTAATCGATGTCGAAAAGAAAAACAAATTCCCTAATTTATTCGTGATATTTCCTAAGAAAACGCTTTTGTCTTCGTATTGTAAAACAGGTAAATTACTTCCATTTATGGTGAAAGTGGCGTTAGTTTTCGGATATTGAAAATTGCTGACTTTCTTCTCGAAAACGTTAGTATATGTCGGATGATTGAAACTGATTTGCGTAATTTGTTTCTCTTTTATGGCTTTTTCTGATAAAGAATTGTTGCTGAAATTTCTCAAAAATGAATTATAACTTTCCACGGAACTATTCACATCTGGAATGAAAATAATGTTTCCACCTTTGCTGTAATAATTTTTTAAAGTGACAGATAAAGCATTCGGAATGTTTGGCAATTCGTTTAAAATTATTGCATCGGCATTTTCAATGGAATTATAATTCAACGTATTCAATTCTGTAGAAGTGTAATTGAATTCTTCAGCATTATAAATTCGAGATAAGAATTTGTTTTTATCCAAATTTCCAACTGCAATCACATTCGATTTTTGTGGTTT
>JAUMDQ010000111.1:0-1750 GCA_032121715.1 Flavobacterium sp. | reverse complement strand
ATACTGAAATAAAACGTATTGTCATAACTCAAACTATTATCTTGAATCGAAACATAACCGTGAAAATCGGTTTTCGGAATCGTAAATAAAATCTCTTTTTGAGGTTTTTCTTTTGAAATTAAGGCTTTTCCAACTAGTTTTTTACCATTATACATAGAAATTGGCACATCGTTTTCAAAATCTCCGTACGATTTAATGCTGATTTTCAATTCGTAAAATTGATCTAAAACTTGACTAATTTGTACGTTTTCAATTGCAATATTGTTGGTTTCGTTAGCTTCAACGGTTTGATAATATAAAGAAGACGCTTCGCTTAAATTGGTTTTCAATTCATCTTTTAAGCCAACCGCATCAGAAATAAATAAAATATCTTTCGGAACGCCAGGTTTTTTAGCTTCAATTCGTGTAATAATTGCTGCTGGATTAAATGGAGTAGAAGAGTAGTTTAAATTTTGTAATTCTTTTTGAATGTTACGAATATTCGTGTCGTAAAAGTTTTCATCATTCGTAAGAACTGATAATTGTTGGTCTTCTGGTGTGTTTTCAAGTAAATCCTGAATGGTTCTTTTCAATAATTCGCCGCTATTTCCTTTGGCTTGCATCGAAAAGGAATTATCGACAACTAGAATCAATTCGTTGTTCTTTTTATCGAAATCTTTGGCTTTGAAAAAAGGTTGTGCAAAGGCTAAAATTAAGGCGGCTAATAGTAATAAACGTGTGGTTAATAATAACCATTTCTTGATCGTAGAGCTTTTTCGGGTTTGAATTTCGAGTTCTTTCAGCAATTTAACATTGGTGAATTCTTGTTTTTTAAATCTTCTCAATTGAAAAAGGTGTACCAAAATTGGTATAATCAATAGAAATAAAAAATATAGAATTTCTGGGTTTTTAAATTGCATTTCTTAGAAAGATTTTTCAAAAATAAGAAAAAATTATGGACTTGGCAATTTTAATTTTTCAAGAAATTAGTGGTGTGATCTAATTTCTAATTGCATTTTTCTAATGACAAAACTTTCATTTTACCAACATCCTCAACATTTTCATATTCATCCTCAATATAATCATGGTAATGCCAAACACCATTCCTGTTTTCTAAATATTCTTTTATTTCGTCAAAGATTGGTTTTTGGTCTTTATAATAATCAAAGGCGCCTTCATGAATAGTAAATCTTTTTATTTCTTTCCAATCGTTGTTACACAATGTGTAAATTATGCATGAGTTAACTCTGGAATAATCTAATAAATCAATAGCTACAGCAACTTCGTCTTTACCGTCATTATTTATATCTCCAATATTCTTAAGAAAATAAAATCCCATAGAATAACTAAAATACATTTCAGAAGTATGATTTGATAATGCTAATTTGTGTCGGATACTGTTTTTAAAATACCAATTTACAACGGTGTCAAATTCGTATTCTTTACAAGTAAGTACTTTATCTATTTGAAGTTGTGACTTTTCTGAATAAACAATTTCTCTTAAAGTGTCTTGAATTTTATCACCATCAAAATCTCCAACAATAGATTTTATCTTTGGTTTTTCAAATTTGTAATTAAAACTTTCTTTCGAATTTTTACAACCGAAAGATATAAAAAGTAAGAGAAAAAGAAATTGCTTCATTTATACTTTTTGATCAATAGAATTACTTTTTCTTTTTCTTTTCGTCACGTTTTCTTTCAATTCCTCTGTTTCGAGAAGCGGTTTTTCTTGGCGTTCTTTTACCTGGGCCGCCTAAATTGACTTTGCTGT
>JAUMDQ010000110.1:0-8470 GCA_032121715.1 Flavobacterium sp. | reverse complement strand
TAATTTGAATATTTAGTTCCGAATTCGATTTCAATTCTTTCTAAAGAAACACCCCAAATCGTTCGTAAACCAGTCATTATGTATTCGTTATATTGGTCGGTTTTTGATAAAATTTCAGTTTCAGAAGACAGATTGTTTCCTACAATAGCTTTTAAATACAAGGAATTATTGGCAACATTCCAACTTCTACTAACGCCATTATAACTGTGCGCTGACGGACCAATTCCAATGTATTTTTTACCCAACCAATAGGCAGTATTGTTTTTTGAGAAGTAATCTGGTTTACCAAAATTGGATAATTCGTAATGGATAAATCCGCTTTCTTGAAGTTTATCGATTAAAATATGAAAATGTTGTTGGGCTAAATCGTCATCTAATGTCGGAATTGAACCCGATTTTATCATTTTATGCAAAGCCGTTTTTGGCTCAACCGTTAAAGCATAACTAGAAATATGTGGAATATTAAAACTCAAAGCCGTTTCTATATTTTGCATCCATTTTTCATTGCTCATATTTGGCATTCCGTAAATTAAATCTATGGAAATATTATCGAAATGTTGTGTAGCAAATTCCAAACATTTTTTAGCTTCTACCGAATTATGTGCGCGATTCATCAGTTGTAAATCGTCTTCAAAAAAAGATTGAACACCAATCGACAAACGATTAATTGGCGAATTGGCATATTGAAGAATAGTTTCATTATCTAAATCATCCGGATTCGCTTCTAAAGTAATTTCAGGATTTTCAACCACTTGATAACATTTATAAACCGTATCGATCAAAAGTTGAATATCGTCAATCGTTAATACGCTCGGTGTTCCACCACCAAAATAAATGGTTTCTATAATTTCATTTTGAAACTCGTTTTTACGCAATTCTATTTCTTTCGCCAAAGCCAAAATCATCTCGTCTTTCTTCTTCATGGAAGTTGAAAAATGAAAATCGCAGTAATGACAAGCTTGCTTGCAAAAGGGTATGTGGATGTAAATTCCTGACATATTTCAATTTAGAGTCGCAGTCGCAGTTATCAGTACTGAGACCGAAAACTATTATTTTTTCACTCTCGTTTCATTCTGTTTCACAAAAGCATCCCAACCAGAATAACTTGTTGTTCCAACCACTTTTCCTGTATTGAAAAAATGACAAACTGCGGCTGCTAAACCGTCTGTAGAATCGAGGTTTTTAGGTAACGTTTTTAATCCTAATAATTGTTGCAACATTTTAGCAACTTGTTCTTTACTGGCATTTCCGTTTCCAGTAATGGCCATTTTAATTTTCTTCGGTTCGTATTCAGTAATTGGAATATCTCGAGACAAACCAGCAGCCATTGCCACACCTTGAGCTCTCCCTAATTTCAACATCGATTGTACGTTTTTACCAAAAAATGGTGCTTCAATCGCGATTTCATCTGGATGATAGGTGTCGATTAGTTCGATAGTTCGTTCAAAAATACGCTTCAACTTCATATAATGATCGTCCATTTTATTGAGTTGCAATTCATTTAACTGAATAAACTCCATTTTTTTATTCACGACACGAATGAGCCCAAAACCCATAATGGTAGTTCCAGGATCGATGCCGAGTATGATGCGTTCGTTAGCCAAAATTTTTGTTTCAGGTTTAAGGTTTCAAGTTCAAAGTTTTGTTTCTTTGCAAAATGATTTCAAACAAAACTAAACAATATCTCACACTTATAATAAAACTGGTCATTGTTTTTGGCGCATTTTATTTTATTTACGACAAACTAGCTCACGATGACAAATTAAGCTGGAAACATTTTTCGGATATTTTACAACATAAATTCACGATCGCTTGGATACTTTTCATGTTATGCTTTAGTGTTTTGAATCGATTTTTAGAGATTTTGAAATGGAAAAATTTAGTTTTAGTCATTGAGAAAATCTCTTTATTCACGGCAACCAAACAAGTTTTAGCTGGCGTAACTGCAGGATTATTTACACCCAACGGAATTGGAGAATATGCTGGAAAAGCACTTTATTTTCCAAAGACAGCAACCAAACGCGTGTTGTTTTTAAACTTAATTTGCAACGGCATTCAAATGGTTTTGTCCATTATTTTTGGATTAATCGGCTTGTTATATTTAGGTTACACGTTATACTTTTTCATATTAATCGGAATTGGATTTTTGATCTTAACTTTTCTGTTTATCACGAAAAATGCTAAAATAAAAGGCTATTCAATTAATTTATTTTTAGAAAAATTAATCGAAATCCCGAAAAAAATCCACCAGAAAAATATTTTATTAGCGATTGCCAGATATTTGACTTTTTCGCATCAATATTATTTTTTGTTTTTGTTGTTTGGTGTCGAAATTGAATATTTCACTTTAATGGCCACTATCACTGCTGTGTATTTTATTGCGAGTTCGTTACCTTCTTTTCAATTTTTAGATTTTATTGTAAAAGGTAGTGTTGCTATTTGGTTTTTCGATAAATTGAACATTGACGAATATGTTGTTTTATTTATTAGTACTTTTATGTGGTTACTAAATGTGGTGTTTCCTGTTGTGATTGGAAGTTATTTTGTGTTGATTTATAAATCAGAAAAAACCTAAGTTAGTGTTTTTAACTATTTGAGGAGTATAAGTTTATTTAAGTTTTTCTATGATTTTCTTTGCTTTAATATTATTTATTTATGCGGCTTTGATTACTCAATTGGCTTTTGGTATTGCAAAAATGAATAAGCAAAATTCAGTTCAATTATCAGAACCAAAAACTACTTTTTCTATAATTGTTCCTTTCAGAAATGAAGCTGAGAATTTACCAATACTTTTAGAATCTTTTGAAAAATTAAATTATCCGAAGGAATTATTTGAAGTAATTTTAGTGGATGATGAATCGGAAGAAAAATACGATTTACGAAGTACGATTTACGATTTAAAAATTATTCCAAACCAAAGAAAAAGCAATTCACCCAAAAAAGATGCCATTGAAACGGCGATACAAAAAGCCAAATATAATTGGATAATAACGACAGATGCTGATTGTGAAGTTCCTGAAAATTGGCTAGAAGTTTTTGATGCGAAAATTATTGATACACAAGCTAAAATATGTGTGGGTTCTATTGGTTATTCAAGTGATTCTGGTTTTTTACACGATTTTCAAAACAATGATTTTTTGAGCTTACAAGGCGTTACTGCTGGAAGTTTCGGAATTGAAAAACCATTTATGTGTAATGGTGCGAATTTCGCTTACGAGAAAGCTTTTTTTAACCAATTAAACGGATTTGAAGGTAATAATAACCTAGCAAGTGGCGATGATGTTTTTTTATTACAAAAAGCATTGAAATTGGCACCAGATAAAATTACTTATTTAAGCAATTTAAATATTGTTTTTACGAAAAGTTGCGAGTCATGGAAAGCATTAATACATCAAAGAGTGCGATGGGCAAGTAAAACTTCTGCTTACACAAATTGGTATCCGAAAGTTTTAGGTCTTATTGTCTTTTTGACTAATTTAAGCGGGTTACTTTTACTGGTTGTTCCATTTTATGAATCGGAATGGATTAAAATGACTGTTTATTTTTGGGCGTTGAAATTCGGAATGGACTTTATGTTTTTGAAATTTAGTTCAGCATATTTCAGATTGCCTTTTAAGAACTTTATAAGTAGTTTTTTACTATATCCTTTTTTTACAACTTTAGTGGTTGTAAAAGCGTTATTAGGAAATTTTGAATGGAAAGAAAGGCGTTTTTAGCCCTGATAGTAGCGGCATCTCCCGATTTTTCTTCGGGAATATAGCGGATAGCAGGAAATAGCTTCAAAAACTACTTCTTTTTTAAAACCACCGGCATTTGAAACTCTGTTTTTACTGGAACACCTCTTTTTATAGCTGGATTGATTTTAGGAAAATCGGTTAATCGCAATTGAAAAATACTATCTAATTGCGGCTTATTATAGGCGATTGAATCTGAAATTATGGGTTCGAAATTTAAATGTGAATCGGATGAAATTATTACTTTTACTTGAATTGTATCTAATTGCGGGAATAATTTAGCGATGCTATCGTCTTTTAATTTGGAATGCAATTGCATGGAAAGTGTTTCGTAAAAACAACTTTGCTGACTGTCTTTATCCGTTAAAGAATCGCATTCCGAAAAAGAAGGAAATTCGTCCACTTGTTCCCAATTGATTTTTTTGAGTTCTTGTTCTAACAAATCCTTTTCATTGGGCACCTTTTTATCGAAAAACTGTGATATTAATAGGAATAAAGCAATTACTTTCTTCATTTATTTTTTTATACTTTTAGATTTTCAAAAATACACTTTTATGGAATATATTGTATTGATTTTAGGAATTTGTTTACTGATTGGTGGAATTATAGGTAGTATTTTGCCCGTTTTACCAGGTTTACCCATATCTTGGTTGGGATTGTTGTGTATATTTTTCGTTCCTGGAATAGAAACTAACTATTGGTTATTAGGAATTACGTTAGTCATTACTATTATTTTAAGTATTCTCGATTATTTTATTCCTGCTAAAGGAACTAAAATGTTTGGCGGAACCAGTTACGGTATATGGGGAACGAATATTGGCTTAGTAGTTGGTCTATTCTTTCCTCCATTAGGATTTTTAATCTGTCCTTTTTTAGGAGCTTTTATTGGAGAACTCATCTACAATTCCCAAGACAAAAAACGCGCTTTAAAAGCAGCTTTTGGTTCTTTCATTGGCTTTTTAGCTGGAACTTTCATGAAAGTGTTTTATGGTTTCGTTTTATTAGGCATTTTTATTTGGATTGTTTTTAAAAACTTTGAAATTTGGGTGAATTAAATTGGAAGAAATAAAAAAAGCTCTTCAGTTTTGAAGAGCTTTTTTGCGGTCTGGACGGGACTCGAACCCGCGACCCCCTGCGTGACAGGCAGGTATTCTAACCAACTGAACTACCAAACCGTTGCTGTAATGCGATGCAAAGATATAATTCTTTTACTTAAAAAAGATAAAAAAATTCTATATAATACAAACAAAAACTTAATTAAGCGCCATCAAACTGATTATCAGAAAGCAACAAAACGCCTTAATTAACAAATAAAAAAATTAACACTAAAATAAAAGCTTTTAAAAGTAAAATCAGGAACGTTTAGAATATAGCATTTTAATTATTACATCAATAATTGAGATATAAAGACAACAAAACAAAGTATTTTATAGTTGATTTTTGAAATATTTAAAAAAGTCTGAAATAGTATAAAATCAAAAAAGCCTTCCAAAAATGGAAAGCTTTTCATTGGTCTAACTACTAAACCTTTCCCGATCTCTCGGGTAAACAACACAACTGAGTTCATCTTGAAGTCTCAAGATATTTGGGCAAAAAAGCACTTCATTTCTGAAGTGCTTCCCAAATTTTGCGGTCTGGACGGGACTCGAACCCGCGACCCCCTGCGTGACAGGCAGGTATTCTAACCAACTGAACTACCAAACCGTTGCTGTAATGCGAGTGCAAATATACTACAGTTTTTGAAACCTGCAAATGTTTTGGTAAAAAATATTATAAGTTTTTTTTAGTTTTTAGCCAAACTTCTGTTTTTCAACTAAATATGTCGTAATAATTTTTTCAAAATTTTCATCCACTGAAACCGGAACATACTTAATTTTGTATGCTGAGCAGGTATTCGAAATGTTTTCGAAATAGTTTTTGACTACTTTTTCATAACTTTCTTTCATGTTTTCAGCAAATAAATTAACTTCTTCACCAGTTTCTACATCAATAAACTTACGTGGCGTGTTGTCAAAATTGAAATTCAACTCTGTTTTTCCATCATAAACATGAAACAAAACCACTTTATGTTTGTTATGCTTTAAATGCTGTAAGGCTTTAAAAAGTTTCTCGTTATCTTCACCAATAAACATATCGGTAAACAAAACGATCATAGAACGGCGGTGTACTTTTTCTGCAATTTGATGTAAAAAAGTAACTGTATCCGTCTTTTTTGACTCTTTTGGAAAGTTTAAAATATTTTCGAATTGATTTAAAATCATTCTGTGATGGCGCTCACTTCCTTTTTCTGAAGCATAATATTCGTAAGTATCGGAATATACCGAAACACCAATGGCATCACGTTGCTTTTTAAGTAAGTTCATTAAAACCGCCGACGCCAATACTGAAAATCCGATTTTACTTTCAGAAAACAACTGATTGTCTTTCAATTTCGGATAATGCATAGAAGACGAATTATCAATAATTAAATGACAACGTAAATTGGTTTCTTCTTCGTATTTCTTCGTATATAATCTATCGGTTTTGGCAAATAATTTCCAATCGATATGTTTGGTGCTTTCGCCTTGATTATAAATTTTATGTTCGGCAAATTCGGCAGAAAAGCCATGAAACGGACTTTTATGCATACCAGAAATAAAACCTTCGACAATTTGATTAGCCAAAAGTTCTAAGTTTTTGAACTGGGATATTTTTTCGAGTTGCGATTCTAAATTCATATCTCAAATATAGGAAAAGATTTTCAAAATTTCAGAATAAAAAAAGGCTCAACTCTCGTTGAACCTTAAATTTATTTATCTACTTATCTATTACAATAAAGCATCAATAGCGTCTGTGTACGTTTTCTTAGGCGCAACACCAACTTGTCTTCCTACAACTTCTCCATTTTGGAAAATTAAAACTGTAGGAATGTTTCTTACACTGTATTTTGCAGCGAATTCCTGATTGGCGTCTACATCTACTTTACCAACGATTGCTTTACCATCGTATTCTGTAGCTACTTCATCAATAACTGGCCCAACCATTCTACATGGTCCACACCAAGCTGCCCAAAAATCTACTACTACTGGTTTATCTGATTTTAATACTACTTCTTCAAAAGTAGCATCTGTGATTGCTAATGCCATATTGTCTTGTTTATTTTTTTAATACTTAATTATTGTAATGCGAAAGTAGAAAATATATTTAAGGTTTGAAAAAAATTATGATTTCTTTTAACTATTAAATGATTAGAAAAATCAATTTATAAGTTTTTTAACACAGCTAATAACAAATCACCTTTCAATCTTTTAGAATAATCTGGATTAATATATAAAAACTCAATTTCTCTATTTTCATTTATAACGTATACAGTTGGAACTGGTAAAAAACCAGGGTTTTTACCTTCAGAATACTTTTCCAGCTTTGGTTTTTCTCTTTTAAAAGCAATTCCTAAAGCTTGAGAAAATTTTCCATCACTATCAGAAAATAATTGATAGTTTAATTTGTCTTCTGTCGTGGTTTCCTTTAAAAACTTTGGAGAATCTGGACTAATCGCTACTATTTGATAACCCATTTCAATGATTTGGCTTTCAATTTCTTGCATTTCCATTAATTGCGAATTACAATACGGACACCAACCACCACGATACACTATCAAAACCGTTTTTTTATTGAATATTTCGGATGTAGAAACTGCTTTATCATCAACAGAAACTAAATCTTGGTTTGGAATTTTTTCACCAATTAATAAAGGCGAAATATCTTCTACTTTGTCAGCAATCTGAGCTGAACTTACTGCTGTAATGGCTAAAAAGATAAAAAGTAACTTTTTCATATTGTTTGTTTTAAATTTATAGCAAAGTTCAGCGTTTTGTTTGAAATGAAATGTTAGGTAAACGACTTAATTCAACTTAAAATTGATTTGCATTTTTTCCAAGCCTTCTAACAACTCTTTAGAAATATTGATTTTCAATTTCCGACTTGGCATTTCTAATTTGTTTTTTATGATAGTTTCTTCAATTTCTTCCATTTGATTTTCTACGATAATTTCAGCTGTATTTTCTACCTCATCATCAGAATCAATTACGGTTTCATCTTGAAGCTCTTCGTCGATTTCAATTTCTCGTTTTACAAATCGTTTTACTTTTTCTAATTCTAACAATTCGAAAGTTACATTAAAATCACCTTGATGGCTTGAAAAAAGCTCGTTTAATTTCGAAATCAATTGTTCTTTTAATTCCTCAATTGGTAATTGAATCGTTAGTTTTTTAGCAAAATCAGGCAATACATCTTGCAAACTTTGCATGTGGGAAAAATTAATTCTTGGATCTGATTTTTTTCCAGTTTCTTTATTCGCCCAACCTTCTTTGACGAAAATTTTGATAAAAACGAACTGACTTTGAACCAGATAATGTCGGAACTTTAGGTATTCTTCATTAAAAATTTTAAATTCGAAAGTTTCTTCATAACCTTCAATATTAAACGTTGCCCAACCTTTATTTTGTTGTGTAGTACGATGCTGCACATTGGAAACAATCCCTCCAAATGATAAATTTTTACCTACTAAAGGTTCTAAATTATTTAAGGCTTGTAACTTCGTATTACAGAAATATTTCATTTCGAATTTATAATCGTCCAATGGATGACCCGAAATATAAATTCCAACTACTTCTTTCTCTCTTGATAATTTTTCTAAAGTATTCCATTCTTCACAAGGCGGCACAACTGGTTCGGCAATTTGAACATCCGAAGCATCG